>JAWLAB010000001.1:300000-445827 GCA_041395665.1 Pseudomonadales bacterium | reverse complement strand
CTTGCAGCGTGTTATTTGCCGCCAGCGCTACATTGCCTACCAGCAATAGCGACGACAGCAAAAAACCTTGGAATAATTTGGACGAAAGATGACGAGTGAACATAGGGCACGCTCAGGTAAATTTTGAGGACAGCGCCTCAATTCTTCCACAAGCGTACCTACATAGCTACTCGAGATTTGACGAAGCGGTCAGGCTCCTATTATTTTCTAATATCTATACACTATTTTTTTTGTGCTAAGGCATTTTGCAAAGCCTGTTTTAAACTCTTGCCACTGAGCGGCTTATAGAGCACGCGCTGCATGCCAACTTGTTCCAACGCTGATTTATTGGGCGCGCGGCTCACACCCGTCAGCATCATCATCAATAAGTGTTCGCTATTGATTTTCTGATCCTCACGAATATGTGCAGCGAGCTCAAGACCATCCATACCCGGCATTTCATAATCGATGAGCGCAAAATCAAAGAATTCTTCTTTTGTGGTATGAGAACGCAGAATCGCCAGCGCTTCCATTCCACTATTGGCTGACTGCACTGTCATACCCCACTGCACCGCTTGTTGTTCGATAATGGAGCAATATGTGGCATTGTCATCCACAATTAAAATACGGCATCCCTGCAACGCACCTTCTTCATCAGCCGATATGTCATGACCGACATGCGCCTCTAAATGCAAACAAAAGCTGATCAATGCACCGCCATTGGCAAAAAGCTGCGTATCTAAAACACCGCCCATCAACTTAATGTATTGCTCTGCAATCGTTAAGTTCAGTTGGTCACTGGAATGCAAGTTGCGTTGGCGCAACAAAGGCCGATGTTCTGTTAGTGTGTTTTGCCCTGAGTGCACATCAAACATTAATTGATCGTTTTCCACAATCTTCACACTAAGAACTACTTCGCCTTGCTCTATATTACGCAAAGAAAACTGCAACAAGTTCACCAAAACATGCTGTAATTTTTCTTGATCGCCTTTGACAAAGCCACTCACACCGCGATCAATATGATAGATCAGCTCCACGCTACTGCTCTCTGCGCGCAGACGGCAACTTTCTATACAAGATTCCACCAATGCCGTGAGCTCAAAAGGTGCGTTATTTAATTCAACGGTTCCTTGCTCAATGGACGACAAGTCAGACAAACGGTTTGTAACATCCAACAAAGCCAAGCCTGAACGATGAATAGTTTTTATTTGGTTGCGCTGCTGTTCTGTGACATTACCTGTCAGCAATAAATCTGTCATCCCCAACACACCGCTGATTGGTGTGCGCAGCTCGTGGCAGACATCGGATAAATTGATAATGGATGAAGGCGCTGTTTTTTCTGCTTTTTCCTTCGATACCTCTGCTCTATCGCGCAAGCGGTTCATGCAATAGATCGACATCACTACACACATAACCAAAGACTCAATAACAATGGCCGCTGCTACGCTCCAAGTGCTGAAAGCGCCTTGAGGCAATAATCCATTGATATTAAAAATAGCTATCAACACCATGCCGATAGTGACAGCACGCAGAGTAATAAAACGGCGCGCCAAGACAATTTCATCCATATTGGCATGCAGTGCGGCAGCAAAGATAAAAACAACAATCACTGCAGATAACCACGCAGCTAACGAGGCGCTAATATGCGGCGAAATAAACCAATTCGCTATCGCACAAATCAAACTCAGTACCGCAAGTATCGAAAGCGCATAGTGCTGCCAAGGCGCTCGTCTGCGCGTTTTCAATAAACTTTGTGCATATAGCGCACTAAACAATAAAGACAAAAACACCGGCGTTAAAATTTGGTGATCCAACAATGTTTCATGGTTATCAAAGAAAGGTAGCCCATAACCATTCCATGCTAGCTGAATGGCTGTAATACAAATCAGTGTCAATCCATGCCATAAAAAAGCCCTGAATTGATAAACCACAAAAAGCCCTAAATACACTGCCGCCAAAAGACCCAAACTGCCCAGCAGCACACCTTGCCAAAATTCATTTTGTGTCGCGCTCACCATGTATTCACGAGGCGAACTCAGCGATAGCCGCGCATTAACCGCTTTATCCGATTCAATACGAATGAAATAACTGTGTGCTGTATGCTCTGCAATTTTTAGATCGAAAAGATTGGATGGATAACGATAAGCACGATCGGTGTAAGGTGTTGCCGATCCCAATTTTGTGTGCTGTTGCAATTGACCTGTTTGTGGATCTACCACATAGAGATCGACAAAATCGATATCCGCTGGCGCCACATCAAGAATCAGTCGCATATCCTCATCACGCTGATTTTCTACCGTAAAACGCAACCAATAAGCAGAAGTGGAATAGCCAAAGTACAACTCAGCCAATGATGCGGGTGCAAATTGAAACGCGTAGCGCTCAGACACCACATCGTCGATCGTGAGACCGCCATTTTTATCTTCTAAAACATCAATGTACGGCGTTAAAGGCAGGTGCACCGTATCGCTATTGATTTCCACCAAGGGTGCGGCCAATAGGTGCGTTGCAAAAAACAAAAAAACCAACATCATCAATGATGCGAAACGCTTCATAGCGATACATTCGGCAGAGCCGCTCCCTTAGTGAATTCCTGTTTTGTTAACTTCCGTTTTACTAGATTTCCGTTTTTGCTCTTTCTCGTGCAATTGCGCGCCAACCGATATCTTTGCGCATAAACATGCCGTCCCAACGAATCCTGTCTGCCAGATAGTACGCAGTCTGCTGCGCCTCGGCTACTGTCTGCCCCAAAGCTGTCGCGCATAAAACGCGGCCGCCTTGTGTGACCACCGCACCATCTTTCATTGCTGTGCCCGCATGAAATACTTTTGCGTTGGCAACAGCAGTATCCAAACCCTGAATCACCGCACCTTTTGCCACATCACCAGGGTAACCGCCCGCCGCCAATACCACGCCGAGCGCGGGGCGTTCATCCCACGCTGCCTGCGCGCTATCTAACTGCTCTGCCAGTGCTTGTTCGACCAAAGCAACCAAAGAAGACTGCAAACGCATCATGATTGGCTGTGTTTCAGGATCACCAAAACGACAATTGAACTCGATCACTTTCGGTGCGCCGCTGGCGTCGATCATCAAACCCGCATAGAGAAAGCCGGTGTAAGGATGCCCTTCCGCCGCCATGCCACGCACGGTGGGCTCGATGACTTCGCGCATCACCCGCGCGTGAACTTCGGCAGTCACCACGGGTGCAGGTGAATACGCACCCATGCCGCCCGTGTTGAGGCCGGTGTCGCCGTCGCCCACGCGCTTGTGATCTTGGCTGGTTGCCATCGGCAATGCGGTTTTGCCATCGACCATCACGATGAAGCTCGCTTCTTCGCCGTCGAGAAACTCCTCAACAACGACACGCGCTCCTGCTGCACCGAATTTGTTGTCCGCCAACATATCGCGCACGGCGTCTTCCGCTTCCGCCAGAGTCATCGCGACGATCACGCCTTTGCCTGCCGCCAAGCCGTCCGCTTTGATGACGATAGGTGCGCCTTTTTCTCGCACATAAGCGAGCGCAGGTTCCACTGCTGTAAACACAGAATAAAACGCGGTGGGAATGTGGTGACGCGCGAGAAAATCTTTTGCAAAAGCTTTGGAGCCTTCCAATTGCGCGGCGTGTTGCGTGGGGCCAAAAACTTTTAATCCCGCCGTACGAAAAGCATCCACTACGCCGTTCACCAACGGCGCTTCGGGGCCAACGATGGTGAGTTGCACATTGTCTTTCGCAAACGCAATTAGCGCATCGTTATCCAAAATATTGAGCGCAATGTTTTCGCATTTATTTTCGGTGGCTGTGCCCGCATTGCCAGGCGCAACAAACACTTTTTTGACACGATCATCCTGCGCGCACTTCCAAGCTAACGCGTGTTCGCGGCCGCCGGAACCTAAAATTAAAATGTTCATCGTGTGACCTCAGTGGCGGAAATGACGCATACCCGTAAACACCATCGCCATGCCGTGTTCGTTGGCGGCGGCGATCACTTCTTCATCACGCATTGAGCCACCGGGTTGAATCACGCAACTGATGCCGACTTTGGCGGCGTTGTCGATGCCATCGCGGAAAGGAAAGAAAGCATCGGATGCCATCACTGCGCCTTGCACAGACAAACCAGCATGTTCGGCTTTGATTGCAGCAATGCGTGCAGAATTAACGCGGCTCATCTGCCCCGCACCCACACCAATCGTTTGACGATTTTTAGCATAAACAATCGCGTTGGATTTCACATACTTCGCAACTTTCCAAGCAAAAATACAATCGTGAATTTCTGCCTCGGTCGGCGCGCGTTGCGTAACAATTTTTAAATCAGAATTTTTGATCATGCCGATATCGAGGTCTTGCACTAACAAACCGCCGTTGACGCGCTTCCAATCCCACTGCGCTGCACGCTGCTCAGGCAATGCACCGCAAACCATCACGCGAATATTTTGTTTGGCGGCTAAAACAGGTAGCGCATCGCTCGCCACCGCTGGCGCAATAATCACTTCCACAAATTGACGATCGACGATCGCTTTTGCTGTCGCTGCATCCAACTCGCGGTTAAACGCAATAATGCCACCAAATGCCGATTCAGGATCCGTGGCATACGCCAAATCGTAAGCAGCATGAATACCATCCAGTGACACCGCCACACCGCAAGGATTGGCGTGTTTCACAATCACACACGCCGGCTTCACAAAAGTTTTTACGCATTCCAACGCGGCATCGGTATCAGCAATGTTGTTGTACGACAACTCCTTACCTTGCAATTGTTTAGCGGTGGCAATGCTCACTTCCTGCGGCGATGCTTCTACATAAAATGCGGCGGCCTGATGCGGGTTTTCACCGTAACGCAGCTCTTGTGCTTTGATGAGCTGCGCGTTGAAAGTGCGCGGAAATTTTTCTACGGTTTCCGTTACGCGCGCACCGAGATAGTTGGCGATCATGCCGTCGTACTGCGCGGTGTGTTCAAACGCTTTCACCGCTAAATCAAAACGCAGGGCGTGCGTTAAGCCTTTGTCATTGTCTAACGCTTGTAGCACGCGCGCGTAATCACTGCTGTTGACGACGATGCCTACATGCTCATGATTTTTTGCTGCTGCGCGCACCATAGTCGGCCCGCCAATATCAATATTTTCGATAGCATCTTCTAACGAGCAATTCGGTTTAGCGACGGTGTGTGCGAAGGGATACAGATTCACTACTACCAAATCTATCGGCGCGATATTGTGTTCTTGCATCACAGCATCGTCTTGCCCGCGACGACCGAGGATGCCGCCGTGAATTTTGGGGTGCAGCGTTTTCACGCGACCGTCCATCATTTCTGGAAAACCGGTGTGATCGGAGACTTCTGTTACGGCAATATTGTTATCGCGCAACAAACGATAAGTGCCGCCCGTAGACAACAATTGCACGCCGCGTACTGCCAACGCTTGCGCAAATTCCACAATGCCTGTTTTATCAGAAACGGAAATCAAAGCGCGGCGTACAGGTATTACAGCTGACATAAAAACTCCAATCATCAATCAATAAAAAGTGAATAAAAAAGGAGGCCGTTGCCTCCTTCTATTTAACTGCTGTTTCCTTACAGCAGGTTGTACTGCTTGAGCTTTTTACGCAGCGTACCGCGATTCAAACCTAACACTTCCGCAGCACGCACTTGGTTGTTGCGCGTGTATTCCAACACCACTTCCAACAAAGGCGCTTCCACTTCGGCCAGCACCATGGCGTAAATATCCACCGCTGGTTGACCATCGAGATGGCTAAAATAATTTCGCAGAGAATTTTCTACACAGCAGCGGATTGTTTGATAATTAGGCACGGCTTCAGTTTTTACTTCATCAGCCGGTAATTCAATTTCTGCACACTTACTCAACATTACCTGCCACCGACATACTCCAATTCACTGCTTCTGCGCCCGGATTAACCACTTCCAATGCAATATGCACCGGCCGGCCTGCTGGCATCATCGTTTGACCACTCAATTCACCGGATAAATATTCCGAAGGATTAAAACGGCGACTGGCTATCGGCGTTTTCACTAGATCACTGAAATATAAATCTAATGCTGGAAAGGGTAGATCCTGATCTGTCACATTCAACAACATGGCATCAACCACCAAAGCATTCGGTAATTGCGCATGCTTGCGCACTACCAAGTTTTGAATTTTGATGTAGCGCCAATTTTCTACTACTGGTAACTCGCAGCGGAACACATGACAAATTGTTTGTATGTACGGCCTACTGGTGCTGGTTTTTGCTAATCGATTGAAATTAAAAAATACATATTGCGCAATCAACAACACGAATAGCGCCGCAATAATTCCACTCCCTTGCAGTGTCACTTTCCAATCTTGTTTTAGTTGACCGGCGCGCGTAGACAGTAAATCAACCGGCAGCGGATCGATATGCGCAATCATTTCTGAGCGATGACTGCCCTGCGTACTACCCAAGTCTTTTGCCGCAAAAGGATCGCGATGCCCAAAACCAAGATCGCGACTGGCTGCATCCACATCAACGGGATTGGCAAAGTCTTGCAAAATATCACGCACATCATCGACGGCGTTCAAATCAATCGTCTGCGTCTCAGGCTTCGGCAATTCATCGTCCAAAAGATTTTTGGCCCACGACTCATCAACGGCTGCGTCATGATGATCTTGTTGCAAATTGGTATCGTCGAGTATGTCATCAAAATTATTGAAGTTATCCAGAGCAGCATCCTGCGCTGCGCTGCGAGGTGCATCCATCATGTCGCCAAATACACTGGCGTAATCACTATCAAGACCCGTTACCGATGATGCAATGACCGGCTCTTCGTCTTCTTCTCTCAAATCTGTATCGTCACTGATTTTGTCGTCATCGCCGATATCGTCTATTTTCTTCGGATTGGCCACTGCGCCAACTGCTTCTATCGGCACACCTAAATCCAGTGTTTCACTGGGACGATAACTATCGGCGGGCGTCTCGTTTTCAATTTTAGGCTGGGCTGTGGATACTGAGTCAGCCGCGCCATTTTGCGACGACGCATCCAACTGAAACCGGCTGTTGGGCGTAGGCGTATTCGAAGAAGAATCCGTTGCTGTTGTTTCAGCGGTTGGGTTAATCCAGTGCTGGCGTGCTTGAAATACCAGCAAGCAAGAGCCGCAGCGCACAGCGCCATTGGCCAGCTTGAGATGGTCTTCCGTGACGCGGAAGGAGGTATGGCACTGAGGACAGCGGGTCACCATGTTGCTCATGCGTATCCTTAATTCCCTGTCGTTTTTACATAGATTTCGGTTGCGCGTAGTTTAGGCAGGTTTGAGCAGGATGTATATTTTTCGCGCATAACAATTCCGCAATGACCCTCTGCACCTACGATGTTTGTCGTTTTGATTTACCGCAAGACATTGGCAGAACCTGACTGGTGTACACGGGATTGTTTGCGGCACAATGCAGCGACACCCATTCAGAAGTCGGAGTACCTACATGAGCACAGTTGATTACGATCCCTATTCCCACGAAGCCATGAAGGATCCTTATGCCCTTTATGCCGCCATGCGTAAAGAAGGCAAGCCGCACTTTATGCCGAAGTACAACGGTTGGGCGCTGGCGCGTTTCCAAGACATTTGGGATGCGAGCAGCAAAGTGGACGACAACTGCACCTTCACCAAGGGTCAAACACCAGGACAGGTGTTGCTGGGCGAGCCCGTGCCTGTCACCTTTATGACCATGGATGCACCAGATCACCGCAAATGGCGCGGTCTGATTCGCCATGAGTTCACGCCAGAAGGTGTGCGCGAACAAGAAGCGCGCCTGCGTGCACTCACCAAAGAAATACTGGCTCCACTGCTGAAAAAAGGTCAGTTCGACATTTACAGTGAACTCGCCAACCGCGTTACCTGTATCAACGCCGGCCACAACCTCGGTCTACCGCGCGAAGACGCTGAAAAATGGCGCGCATTGATCGATGACATGCTGCACCGTGAAGAAGGCCAAGTGGGCGGTAGCTCACCGCGCAACCAAGCGGCAGCGCAGGAGTTATTTGGCTACTTTGGTCAATATGTTCACCAGCTGCGCAACGACCCTGCGCTGGCACAGCGCTATACCAAAATCTTCTTAGAAGCCAATGTCGAAGGGCGCACACTCACCGACGAAGAGATGATGTTCCACCTGTTTTCGTTATTGGTTGTCGGCTCTGAAACTACGCCAATTACTGTTGCCGGCACTTTCTGGAACTTGCAGAACAATCCGGATCAGAAAGCCGCTGTACTGGCCGAAGCAAAAGAAGGCAAATTTGATCTGGCACGCAAAGCCTTCCTAGAAACCATACGCTTTGACCAGCCCACCAACATGTTGGCGCGGACCGCGAAGCGCGATTTCGAATTGAATGGCGTCGAAATCAAAGCAGGTCAGCCGGTGTTGTTTTTGTACGCCTCTGCTGAACGCGATGAAACCATCCACCCCGATCCAGATAAGTTCGACTTGTATCGTCAACCTACGGCGAAGAGTTTGATGTTTGGTCACGGTGGCCACAAGTGCCTTGGCTTGCATTTGGGCGTGTTGATGGGCTGTATCCTTGTTGAGGAAATCCTGAAAGCTGCACCAGACTTTGAAGTGGTTGGAGATCAATGCGAGCGCGTTTACGGCGAGCATTTGTCCGGCTGGGGCAAGGTAGTGATCAAATTCAAACCTCATTGATTCAAGCCCTAGCACGATGAAAGAGGCACTACGGTGCCTCTTTTTTTACCCGCGATTTTCATTTCGCGTTTTTCTCAACCGTAGTCTGTGCCACACTGAACACTTTCGCGGATTGAATCGATTGCTATGTCAACCACACTGGCTGGATTGCTCGCTTGTTTTTTCTATACCTATTTAGCCGGTTGGCGATGGCGCAACTGGCACTCAACCGTTTCGCCAACCACACCCAGCACACCGCACGCTTTGTATATTGCCATCGCGGTAGCCGCTTTGAGCCTACACGGTTTTAGTCTTTATGCATTAATAGATACAACCGCTGGTTTTAATTTTTCTTTTTTTCGTGTGTCGTCACTCATTTTTTGGGTTATTTGCATAACGGTGTTTGCCAGCAGCTTTCGCCTTCCTCTGCCGATACTACTGCCGCCATTTTTTGTGATGACGGCCATCAGCGTTCTCTGTTCTATTCTGATTGAAAGTCCTTACACGCCTCACTCGCTGACTTACCCTCAAGCACTGCATATTTTGTTATCCATTCTTTCCTACAGCATTCTCACCATCGCAGCGATGCAGGCTTTAGCACTCGCCCTGCAAGACCATTTGCTCAAAACAAAACAATTACAAAAAGTGATGGCTCAACTGCCTCCACTGCAAACGATGGAGTTTTTATTGTTTCAAATGCTGTGGGCTGGCTCGGTGTTGCTGGCTTTGTCCATTGCCAGTGGCTTGCTGTTTTTACAAGACATACTGGCGCAGCATTTAGCACACAAAATGTTTTTCTCGTTTGGCGCTCTGCTGGTGTACTGCATATTGCTGTGGGGAAGGTATCGACACGGTTGGCGCGGCAAGCAGGCCATTCGTTGGACGCTCGGCGGTTTTATCGCCTTGATGCTCGCCTATTTCGGCACCAAATTAGTCTTGGAAATTCTGCTGCATAGCGCGTAAGCGTATAAGCAACAACGACTAACGGTTGCGTAAGCCTGATTATTTTCTGACAATAAGAGACCTTGTTTCTTTTACAGGCAACACCTTGGACGACATTTCCATAGGCCTGCTGATCGGTGTATTGGCTTGTCTCACGCTTTTGGGCGCTTTCTTTTCCGGTGCGGAAACCGGTATCGTTTCACTGAATCGCTACAAACTGCGCCATTTGATTAAAAAAAACCATCGCGCAGCAAAACTGGTGGACTTTTTACTGTCCCGTCCCGACCGCTTTTTTGGCATTGTTCTCATCGGCAACAACCTTGCCAATGCCGCTACTGCTGCGATAGCGGCGATTGTCGTACAACGCATTTACGGCAGCACGGGTGCAGCGATTGCTACTTTTGTCATGACGCTAGTGACGATTATTTTTGCAGAAATTATTCCCAAAATGCTGGGCGCACTGTATCCAGAACGCATCGCGTTTCCCGCCAGCTATGTGTTGTATCCGCTACTCAAAATTCTCTACCCTCTGGTGTGGTTCACCAATGTCATATCCAACAGTTTTTTGCGTCTTTTTGGTATCACACCGGATAAAGCCAACAGCGATCAGTTAAGCGCTGATGAGTTGCGCACTGTGGTGCGCGAATCAGGAAAAATTATTTCACCGCGCTATCGCGGTATGTTGCTCAACATCCTCGACCTCGGCCAAATGACTGTGCAAGGCATCATGGTGCCACGCGCACAAGTTACTGGTATCGACATGAGTCGCAGTGATGCAGAAATCATGGCACTGCTGTGCAAAACTGAATATACGCGCGTTCCCGTTTACCAAGGTGAAATAAACAACATTCTTGGTATTTTGCACATGCGTCGCATCGGGCGCTTGTACGATGATGCCGCCAATGAACGCGATGTGCGCGACTTTATCCTCGCCAATATGCGCGAACCGTATTTTGTGCCAGAAACAACGCCACTGAATACACAGCTGCTCAATTTTCAAAAAGAAAAACGACGCATCGGCCTCGTGGTTGATGAATACGGTGATGTACAGGGCATTGTGACACTGGAAGATATTCTGGAAGAAATTGTCGGCGAATTCACGACCAACTTGGGCGAAAGCAACAGTGAGTTTGAACGCTTGCCCAATGATTTTTTTCGCATCAACTGCAGTGCCAATATTCGCGATATCAACAAACACCTCGATTGGCATTTGCCCGTCAAACCCAACAGTGCGCGCACCTTAAATGGACTATTTCTTGAACACCTAGGGCTGATTCCCGCTGGCAATACTTGCTTTGTGATTGGGCAATACTATTTTGAAACGGAAAGCATAGCTGATCACAAAATTCAAAGTGTGATCGTCTTTGAGAAGAAAAACGCGCGTTAGCGTTCGAGTAAACGCGCGATTTGGCTATCCAATAAGTTGCGATGCTGCTGTGCGAACGCAGTAATGCGGCAAAAAGATTTTCCGCCTTCACCGTGCTCAACGGCTAGCGTCAAATTCTCTTGTGCTTGCAACAACTCGCCGACTTCTGCGCTCACTGCCAACTGCGCATTGCCCACTTGATTGCATAACCAGCGGCTGCGTTGTTCATCCGTCGTTTGCTGGCGATTGCGCAAAATATCGTTATCACACGGCGAATGGTGATCCAGCGCCAAGCTCCACTGTAACTGTATGCCCAGCTCGTCATCGCGACAGGCTTGCAATACATTGCACAGCACATCCGCACAGCAGGCAGCGCGCAACAACACCTCAGCCACAGGTGCATCGACAGGGAACACAATTTTGATACAAGAACCAGCCGCTGGCATGCGCTGCGCGTGATAAAGCCGCGTGGTTTTTTTCACTTGTTCTTGCACTTGATCCAGTAAAACGCGCAGACGATCACGGCTTACCTGCCGCTGCAAAACATCGATGTTGTGACATTCCAACAGCAAGTACACATAACCGCCTCGACCATCAAATAACGAAGCAGCCGCTTCATGAAGTTCTGCGGGTGATGGTGTTTGAATTTGCAAAACATACTGTTGCAAATGCTCCATTAACTGACGCATTTCATGCTCACTCAAGTTACTGGGGCGTGAGGAAAAACAAGTCTCCATGACTTCGACAGGGACTCTCTCCATTAAAACAGTTGCCAACGCATTGCGCTGTTGACGAATATCTCGTGTGAAGTAGTAACTCAGCATCAATAATGCAACAAAAGACGCCACAAATAATGTAGCCAATGCCCAGCGTATTTCTGGCAATAAACTTTCAATTTTTTCTACTTCTAAGATGACATTGACGCTGCCCGTCATGTTGTCGCCGAAACCAAGCGTTGCTGTGTAACTGCGCAAAAAATGGCGCTGCGATAATTCACTGGGCGTTGCGCCTGCCTGCGCCAACAATGCATTGCTCGCATCGTAAATACTGACACTCACCACACTCGGCACTTTCATCAAACGAGCGAGCTGCGCTTGTAATCCCACTTGATCGCGCTGAATGGCGGCATCCAAAGAATTTTGTGCCAACTGCTCCGCTACTGTGGTGCCGTAAGTATCGATGGTGCTACCAACTAACCACTCAACACGCGCGACAAGAAAAACGCCTATCAACAAAAAGACTGCAAAAAATATCGCGCCGTATCCCGATACGATACGCAGCAGCAGTGACCCTTTTAGTGCATCAACTACTTTCATTGATTTTCCTGCGCATTCTGTATAGAAATTTGATCGTTCAATGTCCAAAAATCATAGAGAACACCCAAGCCACATAAACCCGCTGTGAACAAATACAAAATCGCTGTCAGCCATTTGCCTTGATAAAAGCGATGAATACCAAACACGCCGAGGAATGTCAGCAAAATCCATGCGAGGTTGTAATCCAAACTTCCTGATGCAAAACGCAAATCCGCTTCTCTATCCATGCTAGGAATCAAAAATAAATCGATCAACCAACCTATGCCCAATAAACCCAAAGTAAAAAACCAAAGCGTGCCGGTAACAGGCTTTCCGTAATAAAAACGGTGTGCACCGAGAAATCCAAAAATCCACAATAGATACCCGATGGTTTTGAGATGCGTATCGCGTTGCTGCATGACATGACTCGTTGATGGCGTTTAACCGCCGAATTATATACAGAACACTTGTGCTGTTTTTTTACGCCAGCTTTTGCGTCAACTGTTGCAGGCGCTGCGGCGTGCCTACATCCAGCCAATAACCTTGATAGTGCTCACCGCTGACGGCGGCTTGCTGCATGGCAGGCAGCAAGACTTCACGCAACGGAAAAGCAGAGCCAGCTCGCTCGCGCCACGCAGAAAATAAATCTGGCGATAACACCGAGACGCCACTAAAAGTCAGCCCTTGTTCCTCGCCGCGCGGCTGCACTTTTCCATCCTGCAACACAAAATCGCCCTGCGGGTGATGCTCGGGGTTATTCACCAATACCAAATGTGCCAGCGCGCCATTCGCAAAATGATTGGGCAGTGTGTTCAGTGGAAAATCTGTCCAAATATCGCCATTGATGACGAGAAACGGTGCATCACCCAACAGCGGCAATGCCTTGACGATACCGCCCGCCGTTTCCAACGGCTGCGATTCCCGCGAGTAAGCAATCTGCACGCCCCATGTACTGCCATCGCCCAACGCCTCTTCAATCATGCAACCGAGATGGGCGATGTTGATGACCAGCTCACGAAACCCAGCAGCGGCGAGGCGTTCAATATGGCGCACAATCAGCGGCTTGCCCGCCACATCCAGCAAGGGCTTAGGGCAGTGGTCGGTCAGCGGTCGCATACGCGTACCCAAACCCGCCGCCAGAATCATTGCTTTCATGGTCAGACGCTCGTCACGGCAAGGGCTTCCACCACGGCTGCCGCTGGCAAGCGGGCAGAATGCGCTCCTGCATCCACTGAGCGAATTCCGCCGTTTGTGGATACTGCTCCGCAACCGATACGGTGTAGTGCAGCACCAAAGGCAGGTCATTGAGATAGCCCGCTTTGCCGTCACGCAGCCAGAGGCGGGCGAAAATACCCAGCACTTTGATGTGCCGCTGCAGCCCCATGAAATCAAACCATTGCAGGAATTGCTGATCGCTGTCGCCAGCTGGCTTTCCTTGATTGATCAGCTTTTTACGGTAAGCAAGCGCCCACTGTTTCACCCGTTCTGGCTGCCAGTAGATGTAGCAATCGCGCAGCAGAGACACCAAATCGTAGGTGATCGGGCCGACCACCGCATCCTGAAAATCTATCGTCACCAACTCAGCAAGCTCGCCGCACAACATCACATTGCGCGCATGGAAATCGCGATGCACTAGCACTTGCGGTTGATCCAGCGCGCTGTGCACCAAGCCATCGAAGCAGTTATCCAACAGCGTTTGCTCGTTGCGGCCACAAGGTTGATCGAGCAGCCCTTGTACAAACCAAGTGGGGAACAACGCCATCTCATCCCACAATCGTTGACCGTCATACAGCGGCACAGCATCCGCAGGCACGGAAACAGATTGCAGCGCCAGCAACATAGCCAAGGCGCTCTCGTACAGGGCATCGACCGAGTGATCATTCAGCGCGGGCAGCAGTAATTGATCGCCGCAATCTTCCACCAACAAAAAGCCGCGACTAAGGTCCGTCGCCAACACTGCCGGCACACGCACGCCGCTAGAAGCCAGCAACTGAGACACCGCCAAATACTGCTCGCTGTTTTCGGTGGCGGGCGGTGCATACACCGCCATCACCGGTGGCTGGCTGTTCGACACGGAAGTAACGGCGAAATCCGGCATCACCAGATAGAGGCAACAACGCACCCGTTGCGCCATGCCCGCCTGTTGTTTTACCCATGTCGCTAACTGCTGTTCCACCGCTGTGCCCGCACTCGTTTATCTCAAACGCGGCATTCTAACCGCCAGCCCGTCTTGCGCCACAGCTCGAGTAAATCCTTTACAATGCGGCGTTCAATTGCCCGCCCGAAACATCTCGCCTGTGGCTTGTCGGGAATGCACAGCACAGCATGGAAAAGACTTGATGAACTCGATTGCTCCCTTTGCGCGTTTGCGCGTTTCGCGCCTGACTTTGACTGGTCTCGGATTGGTGTTGGCCGCCTCAACAGCGATGACCACCCAAGCATCCGGTTGGGACTGCAACACCAACGAACGCGGTGAATGGCTCTGCCAAGCGGGCACTGGCGTGACGGTAGACACTGGCGCTACCGTGGCATCGTCGCAAAATAAAAAATCAGCGGAAGATGCTGCTATCGAAGCGATTGCTTACGGCAGACAAGAAAGCAATAACGCAACAGAAGAATCATCAAAAGATCCAAGCTCTCCAACACATAAAGTGCGTATCAGTGATGACTGGGTGCCGTTCGATAAATTGACAGCGGAGCAAAAAGAAAAACTCACCGACGCACAGCGACACGAAGCCTCCATGTGTTGCGGTATGTATGTTGATCCAACAGAAAATGGCGATCAAACCAAACCGGAAGATGCAGAAATTCAAGCGCACGCCGATAAAACTTATACCGATATCAACAGCCAACTCACGCGCTTAAAAGGCAATGTACATGTGAGTCAAGGTAATCGATATCTGCGTGCAGATACCGTGACGCTACGCAGAGAACCGCGCCAAATCGCACTGCGCGGCAATGTGGCATTGCGCGAACCCGGTTTGTTGTTAACCGGCAGCCGAGCGGATATGCAAGTCGAAGAAAATACTGCGCAAATGGAAAATGTGCGCTACTTAATGCACAAAGCGCATGTGCAAGGTAAGGCGCAAAGTTTGAGCCGCAGTAACACCGGCGTCGTTGCTTTAACCGATGCCAGTTATAGCTACTGTCCGGTGGGCAGTGAGCAATGGACGCTCAATGCCAGCTCACTGACTTTAGATCCCAACGATTCACAAGGCCGCGCGCGCAATGTCACGCTGCGCGTAAAAGGCGTGCCTATTTTTTACACGCCGTATTTGCAATTCCCACTGGGCGACGAGCGTATGTCTGGCTTTCTCGTGCCTTCGTTTAGTTTTGGTGAAAACGGTTTAGATATTTCTACACCGTACTATTTCAACTTAGCACCGAATTACGATTTGATTCTTACGCCGCGCTACATGAGTGATCGCGGTTTAATGTTAAGTGCTAAAGGTCGCTACATGACCGAACACACTTACGGCAGCGCCTTAGTCAGTATTTTGCCGAGTGATCAAGAAGCCGATCGCAATATCGATGATGACCGCTGGTTCTTCAACTTCAAACAGAACGGCGCGGATAAACATTGGGAAAGTATGGTGGATTACTCCTCCGTCAGCGATTCACAATATTTCCACGATCTTGGATCTGACGGCATTCAAGGCACCAACACCGCGCAATTGCGTCAGCAGGCACAGTTCGATTTCCTGCCGGACGACCACTGGCGTTTAGGTATCATCGCGAAACAATTCCAAACACTGAACGATTCCAGTTTGCTTGACGATGTCAACGAATTGATTCGTGCCAACACCATTCCATTTTGGTATCGCACGCTTTTGCAAAACTATCAGTTAGCTGATCCACACAAAGTATTGCCATCTTTGTTTGCCGATGCCGACTACGCGTTAGATAACGGTTTAGAAATCAACCTGCATCATTCTGTGACGCGTTTTGATCATGAACATGAGGGTCGCATCCAACCAAATCTATTCTTCGATACCGATTACAGACCGTTGATTGACCCCGTTACTCTACTGCCAGTTATTGACCCCTTTACCAATCGCACCACTTATCTTGGTGAGCATGAGTTTATTGCCGGTCAACGCATGAATCTCGATTACAGCATTGCGTTTCCTATGCGTACCGCTGGCGCATTTTTCACGCCAAAAATTGGTATACGCCATGTATCACAATCCTTGGATGAAACGACTTTCTTCACACCTGACAGCAACCCGTCAGCTTCGGCAGCTTATGTCAGCCTCGACAGCGGTTTAATTTTCGAACGCGATGCCAATTTCTTTGGTCGTGACTACAAGCAAACGCTTGAACCGAAATTGTCGTACTACTACGCCAACCCCGGCGATCAAGACGACATGTACAACTTCGATAGCAATTCGCTGTCGATGTCCTACGCACAGTTGTTCCGCGAAAATCGTTTTGCAGGTGAAGATTACATTGCCGATAACAATCAGCTGTCTGTGGGCGTTAGCTCGCGCCTGCTGAGCCCAGTCACCGGCCGTGAGTTGCTGCGCGTGGGTGTGGGTCAAGCGTTTTATCTCGATAAGCGCGATGTTGTCTTGGCAGATAACCCTGTCCGCGCCAGGTATGAACGCGATCGTTCACGCTCCGCACTGGTGTTTGACGCCGCTGCACGCATCACCAACGAATGGGATATCCGCACAGAAACACTGTGGAACGAAGATACAGCACAGCGCGAGCGGCAATCGTTGGCCTTGCGCTACCGCGATGGCAAAGGCCTTTTGTTTAACGCCGGCTACCAATACATTGACCGTGAAGAAGAATGGCAGCCTACGGCTTACAATCCAGCAACTGGCGCGATTCTTAGCACGCCACCTGTTATCGATCCTATTACAGGCTATGTCACCGCCATGCCACTGATCGGCCAAGGCACTTACCTTGACCGCAACGTGCAGCAATTTTATGTGTCCGGCGCTTATCCCATCACCAATCAATGGAGCTTGATCGGCCACTGGAATCGCGACACCACCAACGACCGCAATTTGGAAACCATCGCCGGTGTGGAGTACGACAACTGCTGTTGGAGCGTGCGCGTGGTGGCACGACAATGGGTCGTCAACGAACACTTTGTTAACGACGCAGGCCTGCAAGACACCGACAACGGTATCTTCCTGCAAGTACAGTTCAAGAGCCTAGGCAATGTGGGTGACAGCGTAGACAGCATGTTGTCTGACAGCATCGTGGGCTATCAAGATCGTTATAAAACGATCGATTGATGCGCGCTCAAGCCACACAAAAGGAACTCTCGATGAAGAACCTATTTTTCACCGGTCGTACACTGACTGCAGTTGCGACCATTGCACTAGGGATTGCGCTCTCACCTGTTGTGCAAGCAGAAACTTCTTCACAACAACCACTGGATAAGGTGGCTGCCGTTGTCAATGAAGATGTCATCATGCTCAGCGAGTTGGCACTGCAATCGCGTATGCTCGCTGTACAAATGAAGCAAGCAGGGCAGCCTCTGCCACCCAATGATGTCTTACAAAAACAAGTGTTAGAAAAACTCACGGCCGAAAGTTTGCAGTTACAAATCGGTGAGCGCGCCGGCATTAAAGTTAGCAAAGAACAATTGGACGCGGCAGTTAAGAGCATCGCTGCACAAAATAAATTAAGCCCCGAGGCTTTTCGTAAAGAATTGGCCGCGCAGGGCATTCCTTTTGGTATGTTTCGTGAAAACATTCGCCGCCAAATTATTTTGCAGCAAGTGCAGCAAGCGTATGTGATCAAACGCATTGAAATTTCTGATCAAGATGTCGACAACTTCCTCGCTTCAGAAGAAGGTCGCCGTCTTGCCATGCAAGAAGCGATCGATAAACCGATCAACCAAACACAAGCGCGACACATCCTGATTAAACCTTCAGCCATTCGCAATGACGAAGAGACTCGCGCTGTGCTGCAAAAAATTCACGATGTCGTGCTAAACGGTGGCGACTTCTCTGCTCTCGCCAAAAAATATTCTGAAGATCCGGGCTCTGCCATGAAAGGCGGTGATCTCGGTTGGGTTTCACCAGGACAAGTGGTGCCGGAATTTGAAGCGGCGATGGATAACACCGCCAGCGGCTCTGTTTCTGAACCTTTTCAGACACAATTTGGCTGGCATGTAGTGCAAGTGCTCGATCGTCGCGCACAAAACATGAGCGAAACCATCATGCGCCAACAAGCGCAAATGATTTTGCGCAAACGCCACTTTCAAGACGAATTGCCGCGTTGGTTGAAAGAATTGCGCGATCAAGCGTATGTAAAAATTAATCTCTAAGCGCGTGGGTGGCGCATTGCTATGACGCTCGCCATCGCACTCACGCCAGGTGAACCCGCTGGTATTGGCTCCGACATCACCGTACAAATCGCGCAGCACGCACAAACAATTCCCATCATTGCTTACGCCGATCCCGTGCTGTTGCAAAAACGCGCAGAACAATTGGACCTGCCTTTAACACTGATTGATGTCAGCAATTACGCGCCGCAAACAGCATGCACGGCAGGTTCGCTCTACATTCGTCCACATTATTGCAAAGCGCCTGTCGCCGCTGGCGAGTTGGATACGCGCAACGCCGACTATGTTTTGCAATGTCTGCTCGCAGCAGCCAAAGATTGTTTGGCCGCGCCGCAACATTTAGCGTTAGTGACGGGTCCCGTGCAAAAAAGCATCATCAATGACGCGGGCATTACCTTCAGCGGTCACACCGAATTTTTGCAAGCAATTGCGGGCTGCGACAAAGTGGTGATGCTGTTGGCAACACCGCGTTTGCGCGTGGCGCTCGTCACCACACATTTACCACTGCGCGCTGTACCGGATGCCATTACGCCAGACAATTTACGCCGCACGCTAGAAATTATTCACGCTGATATGCAGCGTTATTTCACCGCACAAGCACCGCGTATTGCTGTGTGTGGATTGAATCCGCACGCTGGTGAAAAAGGGCATCTAGGCAGTGAAGAAATGACTGTCATCGAACCAGTAATCAATGCATTGCGTGAAAAAAGTTTCCATTTAATGGGGCCACTGCCGGCGGATACCGCCTTCACGGCTGCGCTGCGCGAGCAAACCGATGTGTTCGTGGCGATGTATCACGATCAAGGTTTGCCCGTACTCAAAGCAGACGGTTTTGGTGAAGCCATCAATGTCACTTTGGGTTTGCCATTTGTGCGCACATCGGTCGATCACGGTACGGCATTGGATTTAGCCGGCAGCGGTTTAGCACAACACAGCAGCTTGCAACACGCGATTGATAATGCGGTGCAAATGCTGCAACACGCTGCAACAAGAGCGCGCTGATGCAAGACAAAACGACACACACGCCGCGCAAACGCTTCGGGCAAAACTTTTTGCACGACACGCGCATGATTCAACGCATCGCCAGCAGTATCGGCCTTACAGCCAACGACACCGTTTTAGAAATCGGCCCTGGGCAGGGCGCACTCACCGAAGTCTTGCTGCCTTATCAAGCGCAACTGACTGCCGTGGAATTGGATCGCGATTTGGTGAGATTACTGCGCGAAAAATTTGCTAGCAATACAAACTTTCAATTGCTCGAAGGCGATGCCCTGCAATTTGATATTGCATCACTGTCGCCTGCAGCGAGCAGCGTGCGCGTAGTCGGCAACTTGCCTTACAACATTTCCACACCACTGTTATTTCATTTGTTGAATCAGCGCGCATGGATTCGTGACATGCATTTCATGTTGCAGAAAGAAGTGGTGCAACGCTTGGCAGCAGAGCCCGGCGGCAAAGACTACGGGCGACTGAGTGTGATGGCGCAATACTATTGCCGCGTGATGCCGCTGTTTGATGTGCCGCCTGGTTGTTTTTTTCCACCGCCGAAAGTGATGTCCGCGATTGTGCGCTTACAGCCGCGTGAACCAGAAATTACTGCGCACGATCCACAACTGCTGGCAACTTTAGTGAATACCGCTTTTCAGCAGCGCAGAAAGACCTTGCGCAATACTTTGAAAACGCTGGCGAATGAAACACACATGCTTGCCGTCAACATCAATCCAGAAGCACGCGCAGAAACACTTTCTGTTGCCGATTTTGTTCGGCTCTCCAATGTTTTGTACGAGGAATCACGGTAATGTCCGGCATCAGCATTCAGGTAAAAACTCAATTTCTCGATGAACATTCTTCACCCGCCGTGCCGCGCTACGCGTTTGCTTATTCCATCAGCATCACCAACAACGGCGAAGAGCCGGTGCAATTGTTGCGCCGCCACTGGATCATCACCGATGGCAATCGTAAAGTCGAAGAAGTGCGCGGCGATGGCGTTGTCGGTGAACAACCGTGGATTGCGCCGCATCAAGCATTTCATTACACCAGCGGCGCTGTGCTGCAAACGCCGGTCGGCATGATGGAAGGCAGCTACACCATGCAGCGCGAAAACGGCGATACATTCAAAGCATTAATTCCGCGCTTTATGCTCGCCAAACCCGGCTCTCTGCACTGAAACGAGAATCAATACATGGCCACTTATGCTGTGGGCGATTTGCAAGGCTGCTTCAACGAATTGCAACAAGTGTTGGCATTGGCGCAATTTGATCCTGCAAACGATGTGTTGTGGTTAACGGGTGATCTCGTCAATCGCGGGCCACAATCCTTAGACTGTTTGCGTTTTGTTAAAAACTTAGGCGGTGCTGCAAAAATCGTTTTAGGTAATCACGATTTACATTTGCTCGCTGTTGCCATGGTAGGAGCAGAAAGTAAAAACAAAGACACGCTGACTGATATTCTCAACGCACCCGATTGTGCTGAATTGATGGCTTGGTTGCGCCAACAACCGTTAATGCTGATCGATCGTCAGAAAAAAATTGTCATGTCACATGCTGGAATTTTTCCTGCATGGAATCTTGAATACGCACAGCAACGCGCGCAAGAAGTGGAAGCTGTTTTGCAGTCCGATCAATGCGACGATTTTTTACGCGCCATGTACGGCAACGAACCTGACAACTGGCGCGATGATTTGCAAGGCATGGCGCGGCTGCGTTTTATTACCAATGCTTTTACGCGTATGCGTATTTGCGCAACCAGTGGTGATGTAGCACAACAGCACGCATTACAGCTGCAATTCAAAAAAGGTGTTGATGAAATACCTGCTGGCTATGCGCCGTGGTTTACGCAATTCACGCCACCATCTGGCTGGCGCGTTTTGTTCGGTCACTGGGCTGCGTTGCAAACACAAACGCAGCGCGATGACATTATTGCGCTCGACAGCGGTTGCGTATGGGGCAAGCATCTCACGCTGTATCGTGTGGACGATGGCGCGTATTTTTATTCAAGCTGATCGCGCTATTATTATTCGCCCCACACCCACTCATCAATTTCCGGTAAATCAACACCGTGTTCATGCGCATACATGCGACACTCAATCTGCTTGCTGCGCCATGTTTCTCGCGCATGCGCGCCGATTTCTGACAGCGCCGGCACACGATTGAGCACATCAATCGCCAAACTAAACCGATCAATTTGATTTTCTATCGCCAATTCCATCGGCGTGTTGATACTGCCTTTTTCTTTATAACCGCGCACATGCAAATTGTCGTGATTAGTGCGGCGATAAGTAAGACGATGAATCAGCCACGGATAACCGTGGAAATTAAAAATAATCGGCTTATTCGTAGTAAATAAACTATCAAAGTCTGCATCATTCAAGCCGTGTGGATGTTCACTCGGCGGCACTAAACGATACAGATCAATCACATTGATAAATCGAATACGCAATGATGGAAACGCTTTTCGCAACAATTGCGTCGCAGCGAGCGCTTCTTTTGTAGTGACATCGCCGCAACCAACCATCACGACATCCGGTTCTTCGCCGTTGTCATTGCTGGCCCACTGCCAAATATCTATGCCTTTGACGCAATGTTTAATCGCGTCATCCATATTGAGATACTGCAGATGCTTTTGTTTATCCGCAACGATGACATTGATGTAGTCTTCACTTTTTAGACAATGATTTGCCACACACAACAAAGTATTGGCGTCAGGTGGCAAATAAATACGCGTAACCGATGGGCTTTTATTGAGCACCACATCTAAAAATCCAGGATCTTGATGCGTAAAACCATTGTGATCTTGTCGCCATACGGTCGAAGTGATCAACAAATTTAACGAGGAAACTGGTGCACGCCACGACACTTTGCTGCACATATCCAACCATTTGGCGTGTTGGTTAAACATGGAATCAATGACATGCACAAACGCTTCATACGTTGAAAAAAATCCGTGGCGGCCAGTGAGCAAATAGCCTTCCAACCATCCTTCTAAAGTGTGTTCGGATAACATTTCCATGACGCGACCATCTGCAGACAGTTGTCCACCATCAGCATCTTCCGGCAGAAAATCAGCCATCCATGTTTTTTTACTGACGGTGTAAATATCATCCAATTTATTGGAAGTGTTTTCATCCGGTGAAAACACACGGAAGTTGTGCATATTTTGCTGCATTACATCGCGCAGAAACTGGCCGAGTGGTCGCGTATTTTCTGCAGCGCTTTCACCGGCAGCAGAAACACTAACGGCATAATCACAAAAATCGGGTAGACGCAGCGCGCGACGCACTAAGCCACCATTGGTATGCGGATTGGCACCCATGCGGCGCGCACCAACCGGTGACAACGCCTTCAAGTGAGGCAACAACGCGCCCTGCTCATCAAACAATTCGTGTGGACGATAGCTGAGCAACCACTGTTCTAATTGCGCAAGATGTTCTGGATTTTCACGCACTTTTTGCAGCGGCACTTGATGCGCACGCCAAAAACCAGCCACGCGATGGCCGTCTACTTCCTCAGGCCCCGTCCAACCCTTCGGGGTACGCAACACAATCATCGGCCAACGCGGTCTTTCTACTGCATTTTTTGCTGCACTGTTTTCGCGTGCTTTTTGCCAGATGGCATGAATGCGCTGCACGCAATGATCCAATATTTGCGCCATCTGTTGATGCAATGCCATAGGCTCATCGCCTTCAACAAAATAAGGCTCCCAACCATAGCCGCAAAATAATGCACGCAATTCTTCATGACTGATGCGCGACAAAATAGTGGGGTTATTAATTTTGTAACCATTCAAATGCAGCACAGGCAACACAGCACCATCGCGTGCAGGATTGAGAAATTTATTGCTGTGCCATGAAGTTGCCAGCGGACCTGTTTCCGCTTCACCATCGCCTACTGCAACCGCAACAATCAACTCCGGATTATCAAATGCAGCACCAAATGCATGAGAGAGCGAATAACCAAGCTCTCCACCTTCATGAATCGAGCCCGGCAATTCTGGTGTGCAATGACTACCAATACCGCCCGGAAAAGAAAATGCGCGAAAAAATTCACGCATGCCATTTTCATCTTCCGCCTTGTTTGGGTAATACTCTGAATAAGTCCCTTCAAGATACACAGGCGCCAATACGCCAGGCGCGCCGTGCCCAGGACCAGCAAGAAAAATTACTTCTTGTTCGTAAGCGCGAATAATGCGATTGAGGTGCGTGTAAATAAATGAAAGCCCAGGGCTAGAACCCCAATGGCCTAACAAGCGTTTTTTGATATGTGATGATTGCAATGGTTCGCGCAACAGTGGGTTGTCGCGCAGATAAATCATACCTGCAGCTAAATAATTACACGCACGCCACCAGGCATCTAAATCGTGTAACTCCTCGTTGCTAACTTCTTTATTATTCATATCAACAACATCTCCGTGCTAGAGAGCTATCTTCAAAAATTACCACGATATTTTGAATATGCCTTTCTTTATGACGCACAGCGCCCGCGCACATCCAACAACGCAGCAGCGCGCGCAGCAGCAGCTTTCACTTGCGCCGGTGCAGTGCCGCCGATGTGATTGCGCGCATTGACTGAACCTTCCAGCGTCAACACCGCAAACACATCGTTCTCGATCATCGCACCAAACGACTGTAATTCTGCCAACGACATTTCCGCTAAATCTTTGCCCGTGCTAACGCCGTGCCCCACAGCTTTGCCGACAATTTCATGTGCATCACGAAACGCCACACCTTTGCGCACTAAATAATCGGCGAGATCGGTTGCTGTCGCAAAACCACGGCGCGCCGCTTCGTACATCACTTCTTTTTTCGGTTGAATGGCAGGAATCATGTCAGCAAAAGCGCGCAAGCAATCTTTCACCGTATCAATGGTATCGAACAGCGGTTCTTTGTCTTCTTGATTGTCTTTGTTATACGCCAACGGCTGACTTTTCATCAGCGTCAGTAATGCAATGAGATGACCATTCACACGCCCGCTTTTTCCGCGCACCAATTCCGGCACATCGGGATTTTTTTTCTGCGGCATGATGGAAGAGCCGGTGCAAAAACGATCGGGCAAATTGACAAAATTAAATTGTGAGGAAGTCCACAACACCAGCTCCTCACTCATGCGCGACAAGTGCGTGGTAATCAATGCCGCAGCAGCACAAAACTCAATCGCAAAATCGCGATCACTAACGGAATCGAGTGAGTTTTCTGTCGGCTTATCAAAACCGAGCAGTGATGCGGTTTGCGCGCGATCAATAGGATAAGTCGTGCCCGCCAACGCCGCCGCGCCCAACGGTGATTGGTTCAAGCGTTTACGGCAATCTTGCAGACGCGAATAATCGCGCTCCAACATTTCATTCCACGCCAACAGGTGATGCCCAAAAGTAATCGGTTGCGCGGTTTGCAAATGCGTGAAGCCAGGCATGATGGTGGCGTGCTCGCGAGCCGCCAACTCCACCATGCCGCGTTGCAAGCGCGTCAACTCACATAAAATATTGTCAATTTCATCGCGCAAATACAGACGCACATCGGTGGCGACTTGGTCGTTGCGCGAACGACCGGTGTGCAATTTTTTTCCAGCAATGCCGATCGCATCTGTCAGGCGCGCCTCGATATTCATGTGCACATCTTCCAGCGCAATCGACCACTCAAATTGACCGGCCTCAATCTGCGCCAAAATAGCGCGCAGCCCTTTTTGAATCGCTGAAAAATCGGCATCTGTGAGTACGCCAACACTGTGCAGCATTTGCGCGTGCGCCAAGGAGCCACGAATGTCTTGTCGATACAAACGCTGATCAAAGACCACTGAGGCGGTAAAACGCTCCACAAACGCATCTGTCGCTTCACTGAAGCGACCGCCCCACGGTTTAATCGTGCTATCGTCACCGTGTTGTGTCGTGCTGGATGAAGTTTTTTTATCGCTCATAGCGTCGTTGTCCGGCCAAAGATTTGTGTGAATTTACAGGGAATCGATTATATCAGTATGCCTTCACTAGACCGTTTAGAACCGCGCACCGACGAGCGCGACACATATTTCTACCTGCCGGACCTGTGCAGCATCACCGCGCTGTTGCCGCTGATTTTGGTGGGTCAGTTGTTGGCGCTGGTGCTGACGCTCGCGGCATCGCCCCTGCCGGCATTTAACTGGCCGCGCTTTTCACTGCTGGCCTGCGAAATTTTGTGGATCGTCTTGGTGGGTGCAGCAGTTTTATGCCGCTTGCGCCCACTATTGCCACGCGTAACGGCAACAACCGGCGTGGCATTGTGTTTTGCCAGTTTACTGGCCGTCATTGCTGCTGTGGCAATCGCCGGCCAATGGTTGATGGCCTACCTCACGCTGAATTGGTCGCAGAGCGCATGGTTGATGATCCAACATTTGGCGATCGGCGGGATTTTGTCTGGCTTGGTCTTGCGCTACTTCTATCTACAACAACAACTGCATTTACAGCGTGAAATACAAATTCGTGCCACGCTACAAGCACGATTTCAATCTCTGCAATCGCGTATTCGCCCGCATTTTTTATTCAACAGCATGAACAGTATCGCCAGTTTAATTGATAGCGATCCTGACACTGCCGAGCGCGTAGTCGAAGACATGAGCGCATTGTTTCGCGCCAGTTTATCGGCAGCAGAAGATTTGGTGGCACTGGAGCAAGAAATTTCTTTATGCCAACGCTATATCCACATCGAGCAGCTACGCTTAGGAGAAAGACTACAAGTGCAGTGGGATATCCAACTACAAAACCCTCAAGTAAAAATTCCATCATTTTCTCTACAGCCATTGATTGAAAATGCCATCTATCACGGCATACAACCGCTGACACGAGGCGGCACAATCAACATCACTCTCAGTGATAATAACGATATTCTACGCTGTGTTGTGAGCAATCCTTTTACTGAAGAGACGGCCAATATTGCACGCAGCGGCAACGGTATGGCTTTAGAAAATTTAGAGCAGCGTTTGAAAACACATTATGGCAGCGCTATTAATTTTTCTATCTTGCGAGAAAAAAACCTGTTCACCGTACAGTTTAGTATCCCTCTGCACACAGGAGCGCGTGCATGAATATTCTTATCGTCGATGATGAAAAATTAGCACGCGACCGTTTGGCGCGCTTGATTGAAAAATCGGAACAACACTGTGTTGTCGGCGAAGCGAACAACGGCTATGAAGCCATTGAACAAGTGGAAAAATTACAGCCGGATATTGTGCTGCTGGATATTCGCATGCCCGGCATGGATGGCTTGGAAGTGGCGCGTCACTTAACCAAACTCGACAATCCCCCCGCGATTATTTTTTGTACCGCTTACGGCGAGCACGCGTTGGAAGCCTTTCAAACACAAGCGGTTGGCTATTTATTAAAACCTGTCAAAGCCGAACAACTTTTAACTGCTCTCAATACCGCCATCAAGCCCAATCGCGCGCAGTTAGTGCAGATTTCTGCCAGCACTCAGCCTGAAGTATCGACTAAAAAAACAGCCGCACGCCAGCACATCAGCGCCAGCACACGGCACGGCTTGGTATTGCTGCCTGTCAGCGAAGTACGCTGTTTTATCGCGGATCACAAATATGTCACGGTGTACCACACCAAAGGCGAATTGCTAATTGACGACCCGCTCAAAGATTTAGAAGAAGAGTTTGGCGATCGTTTCGTGCGTGTACACCGCAACGCTTTAGCCTCTATCGCTCATGTGCAAAGTATGGAAAAAAAATCAGAAGGTCACTATTTACTCACCATACAGGGCATCGACTTTAAGCCAGCTATCAGCCGCCGCAATGTCACACAACTGCGTGAACAATTAAAGCTTTTGTAGCACTGTTAAATCTTATTGAGCGATAAACTTTGCTCGCTTTCAAAATAACGCGGCTGTTGTGTCATGGGATCAATAAAAGCAATGGATTTTGCCAACAACTGTAAAGGCCGTGAAAAATCATCATCCTCACGCTGCGTCACCAGCGGATATAACACATCATTCACTATCGGAATTTTTAATGCGGCCATCTGTACGCGCAGCTGATGTTTCTTTCCTGTGATCGGTTTTAAGGCATACAAAGCCAGACGATCGCTTTGATCAATGATCGACAAATGCGTTTCACTATTCGTTTTACCCGCTATTTCTTTGCTGCGAAAAAACTGCTCGTCTTCCACTACACGACTGCTGTACTGCAATGGAAAATACAAACTAGGATTGATAGGTGCAATCGCGTGATAAGTTTTTTCCACTGCGTGCTGGCGAAATAAGGCCTGATAGGCATCGCGCGTTTTTGGATTGGTAGAAAACAGCACCAAGCCCGCCGTGTCTTTATCGATGCGATGGATAGGCGATAAATGCGCGATGCCCGTTGTTTGCTGCAAGCGCGCCAGCAGTGTTTGCTGCACATACTTTCCTGAAGGAATTACTGGCAGAAAATGTGGCTTGTCTGCGACTAAAAAGTGCTCATCGCAATACAGAATTTTTTCTTGCAAGGGAATAACCACTTCTTGTGCCACTTCGCGATAGTAATAAATCCTATCGCCAGCCTTGCAGGTTATTTCTGGCGATAACACCCTGCCATCTGCATCCAACACCAAGCCGCGCGCAAAGCGCGAACGCCAAGTCGCCTCATCAATCGCGGAAAAATGTGCATAAAAAATGTAGCGCCGTATCCCACTTACCACTTGGCACTTGCACGCAACTGGCTCGTACGCCGTTATGCAGTGGTAAAACAGGGGATTGTGGTAAGGTGTTTTTCATCATCAACATCGGCATGCAGTGTGGATCAGTATACCTTTCAAGCCATTGGCGTTTTGCGCTCACCGTTTCGTGAAAAATTTGGTATCCCGCGCCAGCCTGGTTTAGTGCCAGAAGCCGAAAGCACGCTGGTGTTGTATCCACCGTTTAACACCGAAGAATGCTTGCGTGGATTAGAAGAATTTTCGCATCTGTGGTTGAGTTTTATTTTTCACGCCACCGCCGAGCAGGGCTGGCAAGCAAGCGTGCGCCCACCGCGACTGGGCGGCAATGAAACGCGCGGTGTGTTTGCCACGCGCAGTATGTTTCGCCCAAATCCTATCGGTTTATCCGTGGTGGAATTGCTTGAAGTAATGGATGGCGAGAAAGGAAAAATATTGCGTTTGCGCGGCGCCGATTTACTGGATGGCACGCCGATACTCGACATCAAACCGTATATCCCTTACGCCGATGCACTGCCGCAAGCGCGCGGTGGGTTTGCACCAGAAAAACCTGCCACGCTCACCGTGCAGTGGAGCGAGCGCGCAGAAAATGATGCAAACAGTTTGACTGTGACTGAAAATCTTCGCGCATTGATTGATGCGGTGTTAGCGCAAGACCCGCGACCCGCGTATCGACAACAACAAAATGATACGCACGAGTACGGTGTGTGGTTGGAGAATATCAATGTGCGGTTTTGTGTTGTTGAATGCTGCGTCAAGATTACCCATTTGATGCAGCACGCTGAAAAATAAATCTACGCCGCCTGCGGCGTTGCTAACTGCCACGCCGCGCTGTACTCGTCCTGCAACGAAGCAACAACATCGGTCACGGCGGCGGGTTTACTGCCAAATTGCGCCATGGCTTGCACCAACATTTCAAACGCTTCGCTGTTGGTGTCTGCCATCAGGATTGCGCCATCATCTTGCTTGACTTGTATCGCATCGAGACGGCCTTCACCCACCGTATTGATAACACCACTGCCATCGTCAATTTCTGCATACCAATCGCGGATACAAATTTCGCCATCGGCTAATTCATCCAATTGATCAATCAATAAATCATTGCCTTCGCGGGTAAACCACAGCGTGCGGTAATCCCACACACCGTAACCCTGCTGACCAATTTGCAAAGTGTCGATATCATCGGCTGCGCCGCCAGTATTGTCGATCAGTGTGTGATCGCCGGACCACAAATTGCCTTCAATATATAAATCATTGCCCGCACCACCGATTAAAAAATCTTCGCCCCAACCAGCATCCAAGATGTCATTGCCTTCGCCGCCATCAAAAATATCGTTGCCGTTATCCGCCCAATTGCCAAACGAAAGCACATCGTTGCCTGCGCCGCCTTGCACGAAGTCATCGCCAAAACCGTCAAAAATTCTGTCGTCGCCACTTGCACCGTCGATAGTGAGTGCTGCGGTGGATTGCCCGCCGTCCAACACATCCGCGTTGCCGCTGCCGATTAAGCTGCCGGTGTTTTCTTGCACCACCACTTGCATAGTGGATTGAATCATCAAGCCATCATCGCGCTGCAAAGTGTAAGCAAAGCTGGCATTGCCAGCGCTCGTGTTTGGCATAAAGCCGACATAATTTTTGCCGCTACCCCATAAATTTTCTATGAATAAAAAGGTTTGATCAGTGGTATCGCCATCGCCGTCGACATCGTATTGATCAGGTAAAAAATTACCAGAAATCATTTCTACACCAGTGATTTGCCAACGCAATTTTTCTGCATCACTCATTGAATTACCGAGTAAATCTTGTGCCGTAAGCGCTACAACGGCTGGCGCACTTTCGTTATAGGTTTGTGTGAATAATTGTGTCGCTAAATGTTGGCGTGTGTGTGACTCTTCTGATAACGATGCGCGGCTCAGCAACTCATCCCAACGCATTGAACTACCATCGGCTAACACTACCGTTTGTACACCGGCCTCCACACGAAGTCCGCTGTCGGCATCACCATCTCTTGCCCAATCTTCACCAGTCAGTACAGTCACATCTGCGCCGCCGATATGTAGGGTGATTTTTGTGTTGATATCGGTATGCCAGTCGTCATCACCGTAGTCGGCATAAGGCCTGCGTGCGTCAAAATGAATGCCGTTATTTTCTGGTGCTATGGTTTCAACGCTGTAAGTGACAGCGGATAAATCAAAAGCCTCGGTGAATACCAACGTGTTGTTGAGTGGCGCGTAATAACCGAGCCAATCATTGCCATCCCTGCGCGTGGCAGGATCGGCCTGCGCATCACCGCCTGCGCCTTGACCCCAGCTATACACACCTTCCACCGCTGCATCGGTGATAGTGGTTTTGCTGCCGTTGGCCAGAGAAACATAGTAGACATCGTCGCCCGCACCGCCGACCAACTGGTTGGTGCCGCCGCCTGCGCTAAACACATCATTGCCACGCGTACCGACCAGCGAGTCATCGCCTGAACCTGTTGTTATGTATGCGCCCGGTGCTGCCAAGCTGCCCCTTGGCTGCCACGGCGACCACAAGTTTTGATGATCGCCGCCTAAGCGCACGCTGTTATTGCCTTCACCCACAGCCACTGTGCCGAGAAAAGCCCCTTCAGCTGCCAGTACATCATCGGCTTCACTGCCTATGACTGTGTATTGCGTGAACGAACGCGTGATATCGGCAATGGTTTCGCTGTAAGTGATGACTCGCTCTTCTGTGTCTATCTGTCGATGCTCATAGTGACCGGACACCATGGCAGTCGCCGTGCCATCGCCGTGTTCTTGCAGCGTGACATAACCGTTGACCGCGAGACTGTTCCAAGCGGGATCATCTACCGGCAAATTAAAAACCTGCCCCGTCACATAGTAGTCGCGGTAAACAGGTTCAAGCACCACCACCTCGAGTGTTCGCTCTGATAGCCTGACCGTGTCTGACTCGGATGCGCCCAGCACAAGCGGGCTGCCATCCAGTGAAATTACTTCTGAGCGCACACCAGCAAAGGTATAGCTGCCGATTCGTGCATTTTCTGCTTGGTACTGCTGATTCAATACAACGCTTTGTAGATCACCCAAGGTATTACCTTTTTTACCCATCGGCTGTATTGCGGCGAGCTGCTCGCTGAGGAACCAATCGGTGGAGTAATCATCGTCGAGATTGCCGCCCAACCATGCGCTTAAAGGCTGGCTGGTCTCGCTATCACTGCCAATCGACCACCGATCGCTATCCGCAAAATAGTTTTCAAGACGGATAAAAGTGCCGTCATTGGATTTCAGCAGCAGGTCTTGAGGATCCGCCAGCGAACGCCCCGCTGAGAAATCTGCCAATGCGCTGCCCGTTGGCAGCAACACCACATTGTTTGCGTCCACAAAACGGGGGGACAAATTCACACTCGCGCCCGCTTCAACGCGATAGCGATATCGGCTAATGGCTACGCCATCCACCGTTTCACAGGCAGTAATCGCCTGCCAGCTGGCGTTATCGAGCATTGCAATATCGGAACCGCCTGAAGATGTAAGCACTTGCACACCTAGTGTGCCTACTTGTACATTCAATACTGCTTGGTCACCGCTGAGATGGTCAAAACGCAGGCGGTTGCTGCCTTCCTCATCTTGTACGATGTCGCTACCGTTATCCGTTGCGCCGAACCAGTAAAGATCATTGCCAATACCACCCAGCAAACGGTCGTTGCCGCCACCTCCGCTCAGTGTGTCATTGCCCTCGTTACCGTACAGGGTTTCATCGCTATCACCGCCTGCTATCACATCATCGCCACCACGCCCGTTCAATACACCGTCTTGCCCTGTACTGGCATCCAAGGTAAAGCCCAGCTCAAAGCCGTAGCGGTCCGTCACGGCGACCATTTGATCCCAACGCTCTAACGATACCGTGAGCTCAGTGCCATCGGCTTGTTCCAGCGCGATATGCGCGCCACCCGCATCCACCGTCATGGCAGGTGGCGCCACAAAAGTATGTTGTTCCCCCGTTAAGCGTAGAGCCACGCCCGCATCGCCCACGCTGCTGATGCTGACCGTGCCGCCCATATCTGTATTCACCGCGTATACGGGCGTCGATCCATTGCCGACAGATGCTGCAATATGTTGATTTTGCTCTACTTTATCGCTATTTACGCTACGCAGCACAAAATGGCTGAGGCTGCTGTCGACAAAGCCGACGGCTTGGCTGTGATCGGCCGACAAATACACCACCGAACTGCCATCACCGGCTGTCTCAATATCCACTTTGTTCACCATCACACGCAGCGTATTTCGACCCTCGCTATCGCTGATTGTGTCTTGTCCGTCCCCGGTGCCAATCACATAGCAATCATCACCCGCCCCACCTTGCAGTTGGTCATTGCCAGAACCACCGGTCAGCGTATCCTCGCCGTCGCCGCCAAAAAGAAAATCATCACCCACACCACCAACCAGTACATCATCACCTTCACCGCTAAACCCTGCGCCATCAAAGGAATCACCGTACAACCGGTCATCGCCACGGCCGCCTTCCAGCACATCGTCACCACTGTTGCCCATCAACTGGTCGTTGCCATCGCCGCCGTACAGCGTGTCGTTACCCGTTTTTGCACCGACATTGGCGTAGGCCTGCATCTGCCAGTTTGCCCAATCGCCGTAGAGATGGTCATCGCCCGCACCACCGTCTAACAGATCGTCCCCGCCTTCGCCCACCAACGCATCATTGCCCGCGCCGCCCAGCAATAAGTCATTGCCCCACCAGCCTTCATCACTGGCTTGCAGTGCTGGCGCGTCAGCGGTGTTTGCGCCGTATTCGATCTTGTCCAAGCCGACATCGCCATACACCGTGTCGTTGCCATCACCACCGATCAAGCGATCGGCACCCCCACCACCCACCAATAAATCTTCGCCCGCACCACCATCCACCACATCGTCACCATGGAATTTTTTGTCGAGTGATTGGAAATTTTTTGGCGGCGCCCCTTCGATAAAAAATCCCGCGCCAAAAACGCGATCGCCAAACAACACATCATTACCTGCGCCACCACTAAGGTTATCCGCACCAATTTCACCTTGAATTAAATCATTGCCCGTACCTCCATCAATCACATCGTTGTAATCCATTTTTTCTTTGAAGGTATAACGCAATGTCACTTCATCGCCTGATTTTTGATAAAAATGCGCACGGCTATAGTCATCTATTTCAGGGATTTCATCCGGTGCTATAAAATCACTAAACGCCAACCCTTTGAAAAATACGCGTAAGAATCACCACAGATCTCATCATCACCTGCGCCGCCAGCAATCACATCACAACCTGCACCGGCGTAAATCCAACCTTATCATCACCGCCGTCAATCACATCCGAAAAACTGGCGCCTTCTAGCACATCATTGCCATCACCACCATTGAGGTAATTTTTTCGTCCTTGTCTTCCAGCGTGATAACAATTTGTGTTTCTTGTTGCGTCTCTGGGTCGTACAAAAAGGCGTTATTAAAAATTGCCTCTGCAAGCGACGCATATTTATTAGGATTGTAAGTAAGCCCTAAAGACGCAGCACCCCAACCGCTACGGTATTGCTCCATACCCAACAAAATATCGTTGCCGCCCATACCATAAACAACATCGCTGCCGCGTCCGCCGACTAAAATATCACGATTGCCTTTTTGCGAACCCGCTTGCTGCTCCAACACACTTTGATTGCCGTCACCGATAATCAAATCGTCACCGTTCAAACCAAACAACACATCGTTGTTGCCATGTTTTGCCGGATCAAATCCGTTAATTCTATTCAAGCGGTAGTAATGATCATTAGCATCATCCCAATCCTTGATGGCCTGCATCTGACTTGTCCAATCCTTGCCATACAGCGCATCATTTTGATTGGATCCTTCAAAGCGCATTATCTCCTTGCCATGACGCGACTCACTGGTATCAATCGCTAATGTTTCGTATGGATGATTTGGATAGGGCGAGGGGGGACCATTTTTGTCTATCGGTTCCCAATGCAGATCGTCGGCATTCCATTCACCCCAATAATCTACAGCGTTATAAACCAGCGATTTGTTACGGTATTGCTCAACATTCAATGCTTCTGGAATACTAGGATCATTATTTTCAACATGGCGATTGTTCGGCAGAAAAACATCTACAGGATTGTCTGCACCTTGTGGCGTGTACGCGCCTAAAAATCCACGATTGGGCACAGTAAACGCACCGCCAAGCGACGCCATTTCAACATCGGCCATTTCCTCAAACTGAATACCAAATTGATTGCTCGCAATATTGAAATCATCTATCGCAATCACATGTACATTGTTTTGATCATCTTTGACAGACACCGTGGCCGCTGCCAGAAACCGATACACTCCAGCCTTCTTTGCCGCTCAACCACTCGCTATTTTCATCCACTGCGATGTACAAACCATCGGTGTTAGCTTCACCATCGCCCACGCGACGAAAAGTTATTCCACTCAATAAAGAAATGCTGCCGCCGTCCCAACGCCCGCAATCATCACATCGCCAAAATTGCTGTCGATGAGATAAGCACGTTGCCCATGCCGCCATTGATGCGATCAAAACCTGTGCCTGCATTCAATCTCGTCATCACCGGCACCGCCTTCGAGATAATCATTGCCAGCGCCGCCGGATAAATAATCGCTGCCGCCTGCGCCGTAGAGGTGGTCGTTGGCGTTGCTGCTGGTGAGAGTGTCGGACGATTCTGCGCCGAAGAGGATTTGTTTATCGCCTGCTCCAATAATGTTGTCTTTCTGCCAAGTGATGAAATCTATATAGGATGTGTCGCTGCTGCCTCCTGAAATACTCAGTGACAACATCTGTTGCCGGTCTTCCAACCATTGCGATGTCAGTTCATCTAAAAACACCATCTGGATTTCTGCTCGAATAATCCAGCGCGGTCAGCGCAACAGGACGCAAGTTATACAGCGCATAGCGGAAAGCATAGCCATCTGCGCCTTCGGTGTACTGAGAAAATTTGATATGCCTGCAACAACACCATCGCCGTAGTTTGCATAGGGAGCGCCCAATGCATTTCCAATGGCAGAAGCGTTCAGCAAATGCGTCATTCCACCTGAATCACCAATACCGGGAACCGGTCATATGGTACGCCTGCGGCAACAGTTTCGCTGTAACGCTCAAGAACTTTTGTTCTTCCCAACACGCAGTAAGTGACATACAGCGAATCCTTAAATTCTTGCGGCAACCCATCCCACTCATTGCCGTAAGCATATTGCGAAAAAATCTTCCGCCTCTCCGACCATGACGGCGTAGAGTTTGGCGGTGAGCGAGTTATTTTGTACAGCAAGGTCAGCCGCAAGAAATTCATAATGCTGAGAGTAATCTCTCTCTGCCCGTAAAAGGTTAAGAGGATCATCGCCGGAATGTTGACTGACATAAGACCGAATCAAGCGAATGGCCGTCGCCATTTTGATGTTGCCATACCCTATGTCGTTATAACAGCCATTGGTTGCTTTGTCCGTGATACTAGGAATGTACCCATTATCACCACCGACAGACGTGTAATTATCCAGCCAATATTGATGTGTTCCCCATAAAGGATTGTTCAAGACATAAGTGTCAGCGGCAGCATCCACCAAATCATAGCGATTATATTCTCGCGCCATAGCGCCGGCGATAGCTGTTGCCGAAACAGAATAATCTTCGGCAATGGATAAAACAGTTTCTCCATCACTGAATGAATTGGAAATGTAATTTATAGCAGCTGCGCTATATTCACCTTGCGCAGTGGATGAAGAATAAAAAACTTCTGTATTCATAATATCTTTCCATGATAATTGACAAAAAGTTATAGGCAAGCCTTGCTAAATGCAAGAAACCAGTGCTCATCCATCTGGCGCATGTAACTACCACACCAGCGTTCACGGTCGCCAGAAACCCTGAAAACAAGGGATAATTATTCAGCGAGGGCAACACCTCAATATTCATTTTCCCAAGGCATTGTTTTCCAGAACCAGAAGGGCATAGTGATTTACCACTAGTTAAGGGCTGAGCTTCAGGAAAATACCAATAACTCTTCCAAATAGTTGAACCCTCACGAATAGAACGTGTAGTGGCGCCTGCTAAATGAAACTCCATTGAATAGACTATTTTTTTTCTATCGCCCAACCCAGAATTTACCTCTATTCCACCATGCCATTGACTTTCTTCGGGATTAACTCGTTCATCACGCGCTTGTACTTTATGCTGTAATGCCACTTTTCGTGGGGATGTAAGCCAAGATTTCATGGCATCATTGCCACGTTGCTTTGCCTCAATGTATCCAGCTATCAGTTCATCATATTCGTCTCTGTTTTGTTCAAGATGCTCAATCATGTATTCATCACTTGGAAGTGGATTGATAAACCAATGCCATGAGAAAATTGAAGCCGTTATGCCAACAGTAGCCACAAAGGAAATACAGCGTGAGCGCACAACTAGTAGGCCATTATGCTTTGCCACAAGCCCTGCGAGCACAGTTATCAAGCCAAGCAACAATAGATACCCAGTAATTAGTGTAAAGGCTATCATCCAAAACATAGTTTTTTTCTCATAGTAAATCCCATGCCATCAACTTTTTATAAAACGACTGGTCAATTGTGGCACCAAATCATCACGCTGCTATTTTTAACGAATCAATAAGCTTGGATTTTTAAAAAATATGCTTCGGCAAAATTGTTATCTCGGCTAGTATCAATAATGTCATCACCGGCACCGCCTTCGAGATAATCATTGCCAGCGCCGCCGGATAAATAATCGCTGCCGCCTGCGCCGTAGAGATGATCGCTGTTGTTGCCGCCGGTGAGAGTGTCGGAAGATTCCGCTCCGAATAGGATTTGTTTGTTGTCTTGCGCAAGAAATCCGTCGTCCTTTTCGCCAATCACTAAATTGTTTGTACTGTCGACGAAATAAGTGCCGTTCTGCACATCGCTGTAATCGGTGTCTGTGATATTGGCGCCGAGTTTCGCACTGAGTAGCGCAATGCGGTCTTCGATATATTGCGATGAGAACTCGCCAGAAGACCATTGCTCATACAGACTTTGATTCGTCTCTTGTAACGCAGAGCCCGAAATAAAAACTGGTGACAACTGATAGAGACTGAGAAATGTGCCGAAATCTATTGCTGCTTGTGATACTGTAATATTTGTAGAGGATTACCGCTGGCGTTGTTGATGAGAGAGCGGTGTAGGAATCAGATTCTTTTAGTGCGTAAATAGCTTCATACAGCGCATCACGATTGTTTATTTCTATTGCGAATTGCTGATGCCAAATATTTCTTGTACGGCATCCAGCATACGCTCGCGCGTAGAGTCCATGTCGTTGCTGGATGTATGGAAAATTGTATTGAATTCAGGAACGCTCAGGGATTCATCCAATGTACCCAGTAAATCAAACAAGGCTAAAGAATCGGTCAGATTGATCATGCTGTGATTACCTGTACCAAGATCACCCGAAGAATCCTTGTCTTCTATGGCAATCTGTACCAGCGCGCCCGGTGTTCCACCGTGTAGGTTGCTGATGACATCAATTTGGCTTTCGCCAGGTAGAGCGTTGTTCGCTTGTATGCGGTTACCAGACCAGCCACATCAGAAGGCATGACAACATCGTCGACAGCAACATCTTCTAGTACTGCAAAAAGCTCGATTGTTTTCTGTATTGGTAAACCCAGGGCCATTGTAGGTGTATGTCTCATCGACTTGTCCGCTAAACAAAGCAGTAAACGCCGAAGCAAGGTGGCCACCTAGTGAATGACCCGTGACGGTTACACCGTTCAGGTCAGCTTCATTAGCCAGTAGTCCTGAAGCAGCTACGGTACCAACACTCACCAAGTAATAATTATCTGTCAGCGTGTCAAATAATTTGACGGCTCCAACAGGAGGCGTTCCAGACATCACGTGAATATCAAACTGTTCGACAAGCGCTCCTTGTGGATTAGAATTGTTGCCACCAGTTGTACATATCTTTTATCTGGTAGTACGCCGTGCCGAAACCTGTAAGGTACGCATCCTCGTTAAGGTCAACATAATCGGGCACTGTTCCCCTGATCGCTACCGTCAGATTCCCAGATGTATCCTTGAAAACCGCAGCAGAAAATCCAGCTGCTGTTTCCTGCGAAACAGCAAGCACCGAAGAATAACGCGCAGCAAACTGCTCCGCCTGAGTAGAAGACATCCCGGTAGAAGAATCCTCAAGTGCAGTTTTTTGGCTAAGCACACATCACCAACTGTCAAATCCGCATAAGCGGCCATAGCCAATTCCGCATTATTGTAAAAATCAGATGAAACACTCCATTTATTATCTCCATTAATAATGAAAATTTCTCTTGTTCTTTGTAATATTCAGGAATTTCTGGCAAGAAAATGAAGATGGATGATCTATTGCAACAAAGTATCACCACCCCCTCTTCCATAAGAAATTATTTTTCCTATAGCTACTCCATTATCACTGCGAATAACTTCTTTTCATTTTAATAACTTTAAGCCATCCATCTTTGATGAAGATTTCTTTATCTATCGTATAAACAGGAACCGCGCTCCTCCATTTAACTTTTTGGCGCAATCGCTATAAAACCTGCAACCCTACCAAGTTCTCCAGCCTGCTCTGTGGTAATGGTAATTTTCTGGTAAATAGTCACCCCGCCATCCTCTCGCACCACTGCTTTGATTTTATGATCCCAATACGCTTTATTAGCTTCGCAATAAGCGAAGTACAACAAAGCCATACCAACCAGCTACCAATAAAAGAAATGACGATAAAAACATCATCTTCACTATTTTTAATACTTTATTTTTCATTGCTTTTTATCTTGTCCATTCATAACAAATTATCTCCTCACACTCACTCACCCTTCGCAAGGGCGATAGAAAATACTCAATCATGCAGCGTTTTATGCTGCCATAGAAAAAGACAACTCTCACCGCTTTCATCAATCGCGATATACATACTATCGGTGTTTTCTTCTGCCTTCTCCGACACGACGAAAACTGATGTCGCTCAACAACGAAATAGCACCGCCATCTGTGTCACTCGCAATTACTACATCACCGAATTGGTTGCTTTCAATTTGATACAAATCCGCACCAGCACCAGCGTTGATGCGATCAAATCCCGTGCCTGCATTTAAAATATCTACATCATCGCCACCTTCGAGGTAATCATTGCCTGCGCCGCTTTTTAATGTGTCGGCACCTGTACCACCGTAGAGGTGGTCGTTTTTGTTTCCTCCAGTCAGCGTGTTGGCCCCATCATCGCCAAACAATATGCGATTTCTTTCTATACCTTCAAACGGAACTCCGTAAGGTGTGCTGATGACAGTACCGCTTGCTTCATCTTTGTAATAAGAATTACCGCCCACAGCCAAATAATCCAAATCTGCCCTGTTGGCACTTAGCTTCGTACCGAGCAGCGCGATACGGTCTTCTAAATATTGAGATGAGAATTCGCCAGCTGACCATCTTCCATACAGATTCTGATTCGGCTCTTGCAACGCAGCACCAGAAATAAAAACTGGCGATAACTGATAGAGACTGAGAAATGCACCGAAATCTATTGCTGCTTGTGTTGCTGTAATGTTTGTAGAGGGTTGTACACTGGCGTTGTTGGTGAGGACTGCGTAAGAATCAGATTCCTTTAGCGTGTGGATAGCTTCATACAGTGCATCACGATTGTCTATTTCTAATGGTGAATTGCTGATGCCAAATATTTTGTGTAGTGCATCAACTATGCCTTCTAAACTGGCATCTTCTGAACTACTGGATTGTTTAAATATGTCATTGAAGGATGAAATTTCTAATGAATTGTCTAATTGCCATAGTGTGTCGTAGACAGCGAGGGAGTCGGTGAGTTTTTTTACAGTATGGTCTTCATATGCGGCAAATATAGAAGCATTTTCAATTTCGACTACCTTATCAAGGCCAGCAGAAATTCCAACACTAGCAATAGTCGATAATCCATCACCTTGAATATTTGTAATATTTGAAACAGGAACGCTCTCCACGCTACCAAATACATCTAATGAAACGCCACCGATCCCTGGTGCATTATAGGTGTAGGTACTATCGATATCGCCAGCCCGATCAATAGTAAGCACTTGAGCAAGAAAACCGCCCAAGGAGTGACCCGCAACAACTAAGTTATCCGTATCCGTAAGCACTCCTGATGTTTTTAACGAATCAAAATATGTTCTCAATAATTCATATTGATCAACAATTTTTCCTGTTCCCAGTTGTAAGTCTGCCAACAAATCTTTTAAGTCTGTAGGAGTTGTCCCACGAATGGCAACACAAACATCACTACCATTACGAAACACTGTCACAGAAAGACCAGTATCATCATCAGTGTATTGACCGACTACTGAAGGCCATCGCTCAGCAAAATATGCAGCCTGTTTTTTTGACATGCCCTTATCGCCATCTTGCAAAGCAGAAATATTATCTGTGGCTTCTGTTACTCCGACAGTTAGATTGGCATAAGCCGCAAGCGCCAGATCAGCACCATCAAAATATTTATTGCTCGTATCCATGCTCACTCTCCCTTAACAGTAATAATTGACTCAGAAATTCTCATTCTTTCATCTTGACCATTGCAATGATGTCTTGAAGATTCAAACCCCAGCGGGAAATCCCCGCCCCATCGCCCATAAGTTATACCTTTAGCTAGTATTTTTTTGTCGCTATTACGCATGGTTAAGTGCTCATACCTATTAACGTGAAGATTTATAAACTTATATATTCGATTCGAGCTAAATCTATAAAAGAATGGATCATCTTGATTGACCCTTTCCTCAAAAGGCAACACAGGTATACCAGTTGAAATAAATTTCATATTTGGATAGTCAGATTTTGAAATAACTACTTTCTCATAGATTGTTATTCCGCCATCCTTTGCGCACATTTCATCAACTCTGTAGTCCCAATAAGCCTTGTTGACTTCACAGAATATAAAAGCCAACAAAACCAGAACAACTGGTGCCATGAAAATACACTTCACTATTTTTGATGTGTTATTTTTCATTGTTTTCTACCTTGTCTATTCATAACACATTATCTCTCTCGCACACTCTCACTCACTCGCTTTTGCAAAGGCGAGAGAAAATACTTCAATCACGCGGCGTTTGCCGGTAATAATTTCTGCTGTAACTTGCATGCCTGGCATCAGCGGCTGCTCGCGTCCATCCACCAGTAAAGTATTGCGCGACATTAGTAAGCTCATGCGATACAGCAGGCCGCCTTTTTCGCGCGTGGTTTTTTCATCTTGCACAGCATCTTGCGAAATATGCGTTACTTCCGCTGTTATGGTGCCGTAACGCGTGAAAGGAAAAGTCTGCACTTTGAAAACCGCTTGATCGCCAACCTGCACAAAACCAATGTCTTTGTTGGGCAGCCACGCCTCCACTTCCAACTGCGCTTCCTGCGGCACAATTACCATCAACTGCTGCGCTTCTAGCACCACACCGCCGACGGTGTTAACGGCGAGGTCTTTCACCTGCCCACTCACTGGCGCGTACAGCACTTGCCTGCTGTTGATATCGCTGGCCTGCGTCAATTGCTGCGCACTGCTATCCACCGTGCGCTGCGCTTCCGCCAAGCGCACTAAATTTTCCGCGCGTGTTTTGGCGGTTAAAGCATCGCTGTTTTGCACCGCTTCTTGTAAGGCTGCCGCTAATTGTTGATCACGCACCTGCGCTGCCGCTAAATCTTGTTGCTGGGTAATGCGCGTTTCTTCCAGCGCGAGATATTGATCCTGTGCTACCAATTTTCGCTCAGCCAAGGCTTTGTATTTTTCTGCGCGCTGTGTGTTGATCGGCAGTGTCGCTTGCAATTTTTTGATTAAAGCCTTGTTCACTTGCCATTCAGCACGACGATTTTCTTGCTGGCTTTGCAACGCCGCACGCTGCGCTAGATATTGCTGCCACTGCTGTGCCAACAAAGATTGTTGCACAGCGTTTAAGCCTTGTGCGTCATCTGAAGTTTGCTGCCCTTGTACCAGCCCTTGTAAATGGGCTTGCAATATTTGCTCGCGCAATAACACGGCGCGTTGTTCTTGCAAAGCATTGGCGATGCGCACGCGCTCTGAATCGGTGATGGTGTTATCCAGTTCAATCAATTTTGTTCCCGCAGCAACAAACTTACCTTCGTGCACATAAATTGCTTTCACTACACCTTTTGCGATTGGCTGAATTTGTTGCACGCGCGATGAAGGAATTATTTTTCCCTCTGCCACCGCAACAACATCCACTTTGCCGAAGTAAGACCACAGCAGCGTAACGATGAACAGCGCCATCACAGTAAAGATTAATCCGCGCGCCAGTGGATGCGGCGGCGTGTGCTGAATTTCTAACAGCGCCGGCAAAAATTCGTGCTGCACCGCAGCAAACGCATTATCGCGCTGTGCTGCTTGCCATTTATTCCACAAAAACTTCATGCGCAGCGAGCACTATTCAGCGCGGTGTTTTCTGTTTGACGCAGCGGTATGACTTCGTTTTGATAGCGATACATTTGCGCGTAACGACCATTTTTATTGAGCAATATCGCATGCGAACCCTGCTCGACAATTTTTCCCTGCTCCATCACCACAATCCGATCGCAGCCCTGCACGGTTGATAAACGATGCGCGATGACAAACACGGTGCGCCCACGGCAAATCGCTGCCATATTCGCTTGAATGGTGCGTTCCGATTCCACATCGAGCGCGCTGGTGGCTTCGTCAAAAATCAAAATGCGCGGCTGCTGCAACAATGCTCTGGCAATGGCGATGCGCTGTTTTTGTCCGCCGGATAAATTACTCCCCTGCTCCTCCACCATCGCGTCATAGCCCTGCGGCAATGCACTGATAAACGCGTGCGCGCCCGCCAATTGCGCCGCGCGCACCACAGCCTCCATCGTCGCAGACGGCTGCGTCACCGCAATGTTTTCGCGAATAGTTTTGTTAAATAAAAAACTGTTCTGCAGCACCACGCCGATTTTGCTGCGCAACCACGCGGTATCGACAGTGGCGAGATCAACGCCATCGACCAACACTTTGCCTGCTTCCGGTACATACAAGCGTTGCAATAATTTTGTCAGCGTACTTTTACCCGAACCCGACGAACCAACTATGCCGACAATTTCACCCGCTTTAATGTGCAGTGATAAATCTTCCAATGCCAGTGCGCGATCTTGTTGATAGCGAAAGCGCACACGCTCAAAGCGAATCTCGCCTTTTAGTGATGGCAGCACACTGCGCTGCGGATTGAAATGTGTTTCGCTTGGCGTGTTGAGAATATCGCCCAAACGCTGCAAAGAAATTTTTGCCTGCTGCACATCTTGCGCCAATTGCACCAATTTCAAAATCGGGCCGCTGATTCTGCTGGCGAGCATATTGAAAGCAATCAATTGCCCAACACTGAGCGCGCCCTGCATCACTTGTTGCGCGCCCCACCACAGTATGCCTAGCGTCATCAATTTATTGATAAAAGAAGCTGCTTGCGAAGCGATATTGTTCAGATGCTGCGCACGAAAACCGCTCGCCACACCATTCGCTAAGTGTTCTTCCCACTGGCGTTGCATCATCGGCTCCAGTGCCAAACTTTTTACAGTCTCAGCACCGCTAATCGATTCCACCAAAAAACTTTGGTTGGCGGCACTGTATTTGAATTTGTCTTCCACGCGTGTTTTCAGTATCGGCGCGCTGATCACCGACAACAACACATAAAGCGGTATCGTCAGCAACACAACCACACTCAGTGACATGCTGTAATACAACATTACGGCAAGGAACACGAAGGCGAACAATAAATCGACACATAGCGTCAGCGCAGAGCCAGTAATGAAATTGCGGATGCTGTCCAACTCACGCACGCGCGCCACACTTTGCCCCACTGCGCGCGTTTGAAAATAGGCCAAGGGCAAACGCAGTAAATGCTTGTACAAGGCACTGCCTAATTCCACATCCACGCGATTGGTGGTGTGCGAAAAAAGATAAGTGCGCAATCCACTCAACAGCGTTTCAAATACAACAACCGCAAAAAATCCTACGGCCAACACATCCAGCGTCGACAACCCGTTGTGTACCAAGACCTTATCCATCACCACTTGAAAAAACAGCGGCGTTGCCAAAGCAAACACTTGCAAAAAGAAGCTGGCGATAATGACTTCAGCAAACAAGCGCCGATATTTCATCAACACCGGAATAAACCAGCTCAGATTAAAATGGCGATGGAAGTTTTCGCTCAGTGAGCTGCGACGCGCCAATAACAATAATTCACCCGACCATTGCGTGAGGAATACAGCCTCATCCAATACTTCGGGTTGTGCACATCGAATATCGTGGATCAGCACTTGTTGATTGCCGTGTCGCGCCAACACGACATAACTGCCGTCAACGCGTTTGGCGATGGCTGGCAGTAGCGACTCTCTCGGGAACTGTTTGCCGTGTTTTTTGTCCGGCACGACATGACGACAATGCAAACCAATGGCTTTGGCCGCGCGCTGTATATCAACATCATTTAATGATTGATTGCCGTGGCGATACTCGCGCGCCAACTGCGCAACATCCACGGGTATTTGATGGAAGCGACACAGCGCCACCAAACACAGCAAGCCGCTGTCGGGCGCTTTTGAGCGCCTCTCCTCTGCAGCATCTTTCATGCACAATTCCTTTTGTCAGCGTACGATTCCTTTTGACCGCGAATTCCTATCCGCGAGTGGGTCGCGATTCTACTCTATCGCCACAAGAACCTGTCAACCGTTTTTCAACAGTACATCCAAAGCATCATTCCATTGCGGCGCGGAAATTCCTAAGGCTTGTTGCAATTTTTTGCAGCACATTTCTGAGTTCATCGGGCGCTGCGCTGCTGTGGGATATTCGTGCGTGGCAATAGAAATAACATTGGGCTTTTTTTCCAACAAGCCCAACACAAACGCGCGCTCAATAATGGCACTGGCAAATGCATGCCAAGAGCAAGTGGGCGCGCCGGCGTAGTGATAAATGCCACTTTGCAAATTTTCTTCCATCATAGCGATCGCAGCTTTCACCAAAGTTGTAGCGATATCCGCAGCGTGTGTTGGACAACCGTATTGGTCGCCCACTACGCGCAATTCATCGCGTTCACGTGCCAAACGCAACATGGTTTTGGGGAAATTATTACCGTAACGACCAAACACCCAACTGGTGCGCATTACAAAAGCGCGTCCGCACATATCCAATACTTGTTCTTCGCCTACGCGCTTGCTATGGCCGTACACGGAGCGCGGTTCACAGATATCGCTTTCTAGCCACGCTTTTCCTGTGGCTTTATCGCCAGAAAAAACATAATCGGTTGAAATATGTAATAGAGGAATATCGTGTGTTTGTGCAACTTGCGCCAAATTGCCCGCACCGATAGCGTTAACAGCAAAAGCGAGATCTGGCTCGCTTTCTGCGCGATCAACGGCGGTATACGCGGCAGCATTGATTACCGCATCTGGCCGATATTTTTCAAACGTGCGCTGAATGCTAACGGGTTGTGTAATATCCAAATCACTACGCTTGCAACGCAGTAACTCCACATTTTCTACCGCAAGATCAGCAAACTCTTTGCCGACTTGCCCATCACCACCTGCAATCAGAATACGCAAACTCATCATTCATCCAAATGTCTTTTATGCACAGGAAAATGCGCGGGCTGTTGTTTTAACTGCTCGGCTAGCTCTCGCAGTGTCGGTAAATTTTTATCTTTGTCTGATAACTGTGGGGCAGCAATCGGCCAAGCAATATTGACCGCCACATCATTCCACAACACGCCCATTTCATCACCGGGCTGATAGTAATCTGTGCATTTGTAAAGAAAATCGGCGGTGTCTGACAACACACAAAAGCCATGCGCATAGCCAGGTGGAATATACAGTTGGCGATGATTGTCGTCGCTCAATTCAACCGCCACATGTTTACCGAAAGTATCCGACGCAGGATTGATATCTACCGCCACATCAAACACCGCACCGCGTGATACGCGTACTAACTTTCCCTGCGGGCGCAAGCGTTGCGCGTGTAGGCCGCGCAATACGCCGCGCATGGAGCGCGAGTGATTGTCTTGCACAAAATCAGGAATACCGATGTTGTTATAGCTATCACTGCGCCAAGTTTCTTGAAAAAATCCACGACTATCGCCGTGCACCTTCGGTTCCAGAATTAACACGCCAGGCAAAATGGTTTCGATGACTTTCATCATCAATCCACTCTCAATAAATCTAGTAGGTATTCCCCATAGCCACTTTTCTTCAACGGTTCGGCTAAATCACGCAACTGCGCGTCATCTATCCATTGTTGTCGCCATGCCACTTCTTCAGGGCTCGCCATTTTTAAACCTTGGCGGTGCTCAATGGTTTGTACAAATTGTGAAGCATCTAGCAGTGAATCGTGCGTACCCGTATCCAGCCACGCCGTGCCGCGTCCCATAATTTCTACACGCAAACTGCCATTCTGTAGATAAATATTATTGAGGTCCGTAATTTCTAATTCGCCGCGCACAGAAGGCTTGATCGACTCTGCGTGTTTCACCACATGGTTATCATAAAAATACAAACCCGTCACTGCGTAGCGCGATTTGGGTTTCGCCGGCTTTTCTTCCAAGCTGATCGCTTTGCCATCTTTATCAAACTCCACCACACCAAAGCGCTCTGGATCTTTTACTTGATAAGCAAACACGGTGGCGCCTTCACACTGTGTGGCCGCTTGCTTCAAGTTGCGCGAAAAATGCTCGCCAAAAAATAAGTTGTCGCCCAGCACCAGCGCACAGGCGTCGTTGCCGATAAATTCTTTACCTATCAAAAACGCTTGCGCCAACCCATCAGGACTAGGCTGTACGGCGTATTGCAAATTGATACCCCAGCGCGCGCCATCGCCGAGCAACTCTTGAAAACGCGGCGTGTCTTGCGGCGTAGAAATCACCAAAATATCTTTGATGCCCGCCAACATCAGCGTGGTCAACGGGTAGTAAATCATGGGCTTGTCATAAATTGGCAATAACTGTTTTGAAATCGCCAGCGTCACTGGATGCAACCGCGTGCCAGAACCGCCCGCCAAAATAATACCTTTCATTTTTTTCTCCGTTATTTGTATGCGTTTTTTAAGCGCCTAAACCCAAGCGCTGCATTTGATAACTGCCGTCCAATACGCGTTGCCACCAAGCAGCATTATCGAGATACCAACGCACGGTTTTGCGTATACCGCTGTCGAAAGTTTCTTCTGGCTGCCAACCCAATTTGCGTTGAATTTTGCTGGCATCAATCGCGTAGCGCACATCGTGGCCGGGGCGATCCGCGACATGGGTGATTAAATCGCGGTAGTGCGCCACGCCTTGCGGTTTTTCAGGGCGCATTTCTTCCAACAATTCACAAATGGTTTTCACCACTTCGATATTTTGTTTTTCGTTGTGGCCGCCGATGTTATAGGTCTCGCCGATCACACCTTCTTTTGCCACTTTGTACAGGGCGCGCGCGTGATCATCCACGAACAACCAATCACGCACTTGATCGCCTTTGCCGTAAATCGGCAGCGGCTTGCCAGCAATGGCATTCAAAATCACCAGTGGAATTAATTTTTCCGGAAAATGATAGGGGCCGTAATTATTGGAACAATTCGTCACCAAAATAGGCAAACCGTAAGTTTCATGCCATGCGCGCACGAGATGATCAGACGACGCTTTACTCGCGGAATACGGTGAATTGGGCGAGTACGAAGTTTCTTCAGTAAACAAACCCGTAGCACCGAGTGCGCCATACACTTCGTCCGTTGAAATATGATGGAAACGAAACGCGTTTTTCTTTTCTGGTGACAAGCTCAACCAATATTGTCGTGAAGCTTCCAACAATGTGTAAGTGCCGACGATATTGGTTTCGATAAAAGCAGCGGGGCCATCAATGGAACGATCGACATGCGATTCTGCCGCCAAATGCATCACGATATCGGGCGTGTGTTTTGCAAACACAGCATCGATTGCTGTGCGATCGCAAATATCCACATGGCAAAAATGATAGCGCGGCGATTCTGCAACGGCTGTTAACGATTCGAGATTACCGGCATAGGTCAATTTATCGACATTGATCACGGTGTCTTGCGTGTTGCCGATGATGTGGCGCACCACGGCTGAACCAATAAATCCTGCGCCACCTGTCACTAAAATATTCACGCTGTGTGTTGCTCCTGTTTATTAGCGATTCGCCTAATACAATCGGTCGATTATGGCATTTTCAAGCTTGGGCTGTCAGCCACACGCATTACCCGCTAAGCTAGCGACTGCCTCCAAACCTTAGCTTGCTCATGCAAAATTTACCGCCATCAACTAAGTCTGCTTTTAGCGCCAGCACCTTGGCAACCTGGCTACAAAAGCACGAATTTTTGCGTTTTCTTGTGACGGGCAGCATCAACACCGGGTCGTCTTGGCTGGTCTATTTACTGGTGCGACACACACTGCTCTTTGTCGGCTTGCACGCTATTACCGCGTTTGATCGTATTGCCATCAGCGCTGACAAGCTGGCTTTTACTGTCGCCTATATTTTTGGCATTGTGTTCACTTACTACCTGAACTCGCGTTGGGTATTTCGTGTACCCATGAGCTGGAGAGCTTTCTTAGAATTTCCATCGGTTTATGTTGTGCAGTACGGCGTTGGGATCGTGCTGATGCATATCTTGGTCGATCGCCTAGCTTTCCCTGTCGACTTTGCGCCGCTCGCCGTTGTGGTAGTCACCATGCCGGTGACTTTTGTGCTATCGCGCCTCGTTTTGAAGCGCCACGATCGCACTTAAGCTTTCTTTTTCGGTTTCACATACAACACAAGGCTGTGACCGACTAAATCAAAACCATGCGCCTCAGCAATTTCCTGCTGCAAGCGTTCGATTTCCTCGTTGTGAAACTCCACCACTTTGCCGGTTTCTGCGCAGACCATGTGATCGTGGTGTTCATCGCCACGAATTAGCTCAAACACCGCATAGCCGCCGTCAAAATTGTGGCGCGTGACCAAGCCTGCTGACTCAAACTGCGTCAATACGCGATACACCGTGGCTAAACCCACATCCTCACCACTCTCCAGCAAATGCTTATAAACATCCTCCGCACTGAGATGGCGCTGATCGTTAGTCTCTAGCATCTGCAAAATTTTGATGCGTGGCCCCGTGACTTTCAGCCCAGCATTGCGCAATTCTTGATTCCTGCCTGTCATATCCCGCCCCTTCTAGCGCTTCCGACTATCGGGTATTATCGCCGCTCGCTGCAATCTGTGGAACCTTGCCACCCATGCCCGCCCTGCTTCGTCACACATTGATTCGCCTGCTGTTGCCATGCTGCCTCGCAATGGCTGTGGCCGCTTGCTCTTTTCCTGGGGTTTATCACCTCACTGTGCAACAAGGCAATGTGGTTTCTCAAGACATGGTGAATCAGCTGCAGCCCGGCATGGACAAGCGCCAGATACGCTACATCATGGGTACGCCACTGCTGATCGACAGTTTTGAAGACAATCGTTGGGATTATTTTTACTCGCTAAAAAATGGCGACAACGAATACTCGCGCGAGCGTTTAACGCTGTATTTCAGCAATGATATTTTGACCAACTTGCAAGGCAATTTCCGTCCGGAACAAGCCACGGGTGCCACGGTATTGCGTGACGGTGAGGAAATTACGCCTAGCGAAGAAGATGACGATAGCGAGTGGGATATCAGTAAGTGGTGGGATTAGTCCGCCGCTGCACGCTCAGCCCTGTTTTGCTTTCGCCGCGCGCTGCCTGCGCGCTTCTTTAGGATCCAACAACAGCGGTCGATAAAGCTCGATGCGGTCGCCTTCCTGTAACACATAATCATCCGTTACGGCTTTGCTGTAGATGCCCAACGCTAGCTGCGCAAAATCCAAGTCAGGGAACTCTGCCGCCAGACCCGACTGCAAAACCGCCGCGCGTGCTGTGCAACCCGCCACAACGCTCATCGCCTCCACCACTTGCCGCTCCGGCAGTGCACAAGCCACCTCAATGTGAATCAGCTCGGTACTCATACTGCCGCTCCCAACACAGTGTGCGCACGACGGCACAGTGCATCCACCAAATTGCTGGCAACGCTTTCAAACAAGCGACCAGCGGCGATGCTGGCGAGTTTGCCGTCCAACTCAAAACGCAAATCCAGCGACACTTTGCAGGCTTCCTCGCCCAGTACCAAAAACTGCCAGCGACCTGACAGCGCGGTGAATGGGCCTTCCAACAGCGCCATCTCAATCACTTCCGGTCTTTGCAGGCGATTGCGCGTGGCAAAAGATTGCGTGATGCCGCCGCGGCTCAACTCCAAGCGCGCCTCCACTTGTTCTGACGATGCCGATAACACCGTGGCGGCTACGCAGCCCTCCATGTATTGCGGGTAGGCGGCGATGTCATTGACCAGATCAAACAACTGCTCGGCGGCATACGGCAGCAGGGCAGTTTTGGCGATACGCGTAACGGGCATAGTGGCGAAAAATCATCGTGAGATAGATGCGCATTCTAACGAAGCGCCGCAGCCTGCACCTATAATGCCGCCATGAAAAAAGCCAATAGCAAAGAAAACGGTGGCACCATCGCGCTCAATAAAAAAGCGCGCCACGACTACTTCATTCAAGATCGCTTTGAAGCTGGCATTGCGTTGCAGGGCTGGGAAGTGAAAAGCCTGCGTGCGGGCAAATGTCAGCTGGTGGATTCTTATGTGTTACTAAAAGATGGCGAGGCTTTTTTGCTCGGTGCGCATATTTCTCCGCTGCAAAGCGTATCAACGCATTTTGTTACCGATCCAGCGCGCACACGCAAATTGTTACTAAAAGATCGCGAACTCGCCACGCTTTTTGCCGCTGTGCAACAAAAAGGCTACACCTGCGTCTGCACCGCTATGTATTGGAAACGCCATTTGGTGAAATGCGAAATTGCACTCGCCAAAGGCAAGGCGGAACACGACAAACGCGAAGTACAAAAAGAGAAAGATTGGCAGCGCGAGAAACAGCGCTTGATGGCGGCGCAGTAAAAGCCCACCGCCTTGCTCGATATACACAGGGATAGTTAAAGCCGTTGTCTTATTGACAACACACAGGGATGTTGTAGCATGAACAACACAAAGGCACTGCCGCTATTTAATGAGCGGATACGCTATTTCGAGACTGCTTTCGCGCAAATCGTTGTGTGGCAAATATCGCAGCCGTTGCGCGGCAGCCAGCACCGCTATAAGTATCGGCTCGCTTATGTGGTGAACGAGGTCTGCGTGTTGCGTTACGACAACGAAAGCGGCAAAGGCGATCACCGCCATTACGGCGAGACAGAAACGGATTATGTGTTTACAGAGTTGGCGCAACTATTGACCGACTTTGCAGCAGACATAGCGAGGTGGAATCATGAAAACAATCTTGTTTGAAGTTGCTGCGCCAACCACAGCGATGAACAACCTCATTCGCGCCGCCAAATCCAGCACGGCACAACGTCAAGCGCGCATTACTTTTCCTTCGGCAGCAGATATGGCGCGCATCCTCACGCCAACACGCTGGACGCTCGTGGAAGCACTGACCGGTACCGAACCACTTGGTGTGCGCGAATTGGCAAGACGCACAGAGCGCGATGTAAAAGGCGTACACACAGATGCCAATGCACTGGTAGCCGCCGGTATTATTGATCGCACCGGCGATGGCAAATATTCATTTCCCTTTGGAAAAGTAAAAGTGCGATTTGAATTGCATGCTGCTGCTTGAAATTGTCATGGCGGGCATGCAGAAAACAGTTTGTCGTCTAGATTTAGTTAGGTTTCACAGAAAATACGGAGTCACATCTATGAGAAAAGACATTTATTTGCCAAGAATCGCTGTAAAACAAGGCAAAAGTTGCTGCGAATTAACTTGGGATTACCAAGAATGCGAAGCAAGCACTGTTTCTTTGAGAAAGAAGAATATTTAAACGGCTATATACGCGGCGCAATCGCTGCATTAAAAAATGAGAACGCCGAAGTCGTATGCGCATCATGCTTAACGGGAACAATTCGTAATCTGTCCCAGGATGTAGCAGTAAAACTAGAAAAAATTATTAAAGAGCTCCTGCATGGTTTTGTAAAAAAAGAGCATGACAGAATAGAAACATATAGCAATCTTCCGTATGTAAAAATACAGCGTGAGCGTAGTGAAACTTAACAAGTCGCTCAAAGACGTTCGCTGCGCTCACTGGACTCGCGCGGCGACGCCACTCTCCATTTAGCTCTGCGTTAGGCACTAAGGAAACACATGATCAGCGCAAAAACTATTATCAGCATAGTCACATTCATTATCGTGATGACTATGGCACTAATTTCCAAATGGCACGCAAATGGATGAAATTGAAAAATCAAATGAAATTCTCAGAAAAATAAGTGCCAAATTAGACAACATGAATTCAAAGGATTAAAGCGAATCCGTTTCTTTGAACAGCAACCCCTCCAGCATGCGCGAGGTGAACTGGCGGCGCAGTAAAAACCCGCCGCCCTGTTTAATTATTTTTCCGCCACATGAATGTCGCCCTTCATGCCCGCTTCGCGGTGGCCAGGCATGAGACAGACAAACTGGAAGTCTCCCCCCAAATCAAAGTTCCAAATGATTTCTCCGTTTTGATCGGGTTGCAGTCGAATCATATTGGCATCGTGATGCTGCATATTGGGCATCTGTTTCATCATGTCTGCGTGTTCTTGAATTTCATCTGCTGTGCCCAATACCATTTCATGTGGCACTTTGCCGGTATTTTTTAGTTTGAAACGAATGACTTCGCCCTGCTTGATCGCAATTTTTTCCGGCTGAAAGCGCATGTCATCTCCCATGCTGATTTCAATCGTGCGCGTAACGGCAGCGGCTTTTCCCGGTTTGCCAAAATCTGTTGCCTCGGCTGCTGCATCGCTGTGGTTACCATCAGCAAAGACAACAACAGGGCTCATCGCCAAAGTCGCCGCCAGCACAGATATACCTACACGAGACAGAGAATAGTTTTTCAGTTTTTTTGCAGGTTGATACATTTTCATCTTGGTTCTCCGGTTAATAACATTCAAAACAACCAGCGGATACCCGCCGTGATACTGCTACCGCGATTGTCTTCGCCGCGTGCTGCGGTGTAATCAGCCGTCTCGCCAAATTGACGGCCGTAACTCACATCCAGATATGGCGCAAACTTACGCGTGATTTCATAGCGCAACTGCAAGCCCAGCGTTGCATCAGACAAACCCGAGCCGACCTCTAATTTTTTTATCGCTTGCGCATAGGCGTTTACTTCGATATACGGTTGGATAATCAGTTTTTGTGTCAATAAAAAATCATTTTCTTCGCGCAAGCGAAACCCCACATCGCCGTCGTGGGTGACAAAGGCATGGGCTTGTGTTTCAAAAAAATAGGGAGCCAGACCTGTCACGCCCACTACAAAATACGATTGCTCGTGTGGGCGATTGTCATAACGCACACCCGCTTGCACATCCCAAAAGTCTGTTGCGTTATAGCTATACAGCGCCCAGATTTCACTGCGCTCTGTTTTTTGATCGACGATTTCACCTTCGCTTTTTAGCCACAACTTATGCGTGTCACCACCGATCCAACCATCCACGTCCCAGTTGGCTACTGCTTCATTCTGGCTGTTCTCTCCTGCATCCACTTCCAAACGCAAGGCATGAAAAGTGCTGTCTTCCTCGGCCAGCACCACAGAAGAAAACCAACAGCCAAACGCACAGGCGACAAGCATTTTTTTAATGTGCATGCATGCCACCTTTTGGCTGCGCGTTTTGTGATCGCTGGCATTGCAGCGGCATCCAATTTGGCGACCACCACTTTGCTCATCATGCCGGCGTTCATGTGAAATAAAAGATGGCAGTGAAATGCCCACTCGCCTACTTCATCGGCGGTCAACAATACGGAGTACGACTTCCCTGGCGGCACAATGACAACTGTTTTGTCTGGTAATTTATTCGCTGGCTGTTGGTTATCCAGTTGCACAAACATGCCGTGTAAATGCATGGGGTGCGCCATCATGGTTTCGTTCACGAACGTCAGTTTCACGCGCTCGCCATAACGCAGAGCAAGAGGGTCGGCATCCATCATGGTTTTGCCGTTCATGGTCCAAATGTAGCGCTCCATATTGCCGCCCAATGTCACCACAATTTCGCGCTCCGCAGGGCGTGTGTCTTGTTGCTCGCCCAGAAAACGCAAGTCGCTGTACGACAACACTTTATCGCCGCGCGGCGCACCCGTTTTTGACCAACCGCTGCGCATTTGTTCGCGCATATCTTGCATATCTGCTTTTGTCATCGTGTTGTGATCCATGCCGCTCATATCCATCGAACCCATACCCATACCCATATCCGCCATCGTCAACAAGGCGCGCGCACGCTGCACAGGCGCAATGCCTTTCATGCCTGCGCGCGGTGCCAATGTGCCGATCGCAAAGCCACTGCGATCTATTGGCTCCGCCACGATGGTGTAGGCTTTGGCTTCTTTCGGCGTCACCAGAATGTCGTACGTTTCTGCCACACCAAAACGAAATTCATCCACCGGCACCGGCTCCACACTGCGCCCATCTGCTTGCACCACCGTCATCTTCAAACGCTTTTTTTCGCTGTCGAGTATGCGCACATCGTAAAAAGACATGGACGATGCGTTAATCATGTGCAAACGCACGGTTTCGCCCAACTGGAAAGTTTGTGTCCAATTTTGCTGCGGCGTTTTGCCGTTGATTAAAAACGTGTAGCCACTGACATCGGTTAAATCGGTGGGCGACATCCGCATCGCGCTCCAATCGCGTGCATGTTGCCACGCCAGCGCCCAGCCTTTATTGCGCACATCCACAAAAAAATCGCCGACGGTTCGCCGCGCAGTGTTGTAGTAATCGGATGACATTTTTAAGTTAGCCATAATATCGTCGGCTGTTTCTGCACTGAAATCAGAAAACATCACCACGGCATCGCGATCCGATTTGATGGCATCCACACCTTTAGGACGAATAATTAACGCGCCGTACAAGCCATCTTGTTCTTGACCAGCGGTGTGCGAGTGATACCAGTATGTGCCGCTTTGTCGCACCGTAAATCGATAGGTGAATGTTTCGCCCGGTGCAATGCCTGGGTAGGCATTAAAATCTTTTACACCGTCCATCAACCCCGGCACTAAAATGCCGTGCCAATGCACCGATGAAGGCTCGCTCATGATTGGTGACATGCACCACCACTTGCTCTCCTTCTGTCCAATATACAACGTAGGCGCAGGAAACACATGATTGACCGTAATCCCCGCTCCATGGGTTTACCGGTAATGTTGATGGTTTCCCTTGCGTATATCCAATTGGTATTCGGCTGCATTGACTGGCTGCGCAACCAGAAACAATCCATTCAGACAAAAAATAACTCGCAAAACAGACTTAATCATCGCGCGCTTAACTCAACCGTATCTGTTTCACGCACATCGCCAGAAATGACTTCAACATCTGAGTAGTGATCGTCAACGATACTGGCAATTTTTACTTTGCCCACTGTGATCCGCTCAAAAGTTTTTGCACGGCGCATGCCGCCAGCAGTGCGCGGTTTGTGCCGCACAACCTCTAACACTTGTCCCACGGCTGCGTTATCGTTTTTCCCTATACAAATCACACCGACATTTCCTTCTAGCGATAAAATTTGTCCGCGCATAATGGTGTTGTGGTACACACTAGGCGCTGGTGTTGTTATTGCACATGCCGACAACAGAAATACCGACAGACCCAGCAATGTTCTTGCCGTGTATTGCTTTAGACCATGCAGGGAGTGGTGTATGGTGACACATGGTGTTACCTCTGCTGTTGCTTGATGATAGGCCTATAGTGCGCTCCTATCGCCAACAACAAGATGACGCGAAAATGACAATTTTGTAATCTGAGCAGCCATGAAGATTTTGTTGATTGAAGACGAAGCCAAAACGGGCAACTACCTCAAGCAGGGCTTAACAGAAGCCGGTTATCTCACCGATTGGGTGCAGGACGGTCTGACCGGCATGAGCTGTGCGTTGCAAGACGATTACGCGCTGGTGATTTTGGATGTCGCACTGCCCAGCTTTGATGGCTGGCAAGTGTTATCCGCCATCCGCCAAGCGGGGAAAACGCTGCCGGTGTTGTTTTTAACCGCGCGCGACCACGTGGAAGATCGCATCAAAGGCTTGGATTTAGGTGCCGATGATTACCTCGTCAAACCTTTTGCTTTTGCGGAATTACTGGCCAGAATTCGCACGCTGCTGCGGCGCGGCAAACAGCTCGAGGAAGACACCTTGCACATTGCAGATTTGTCGCTGGACTTGCGCCGTCGTCGCGCCACGCGCGCCGAGCAACGCATCGATTTAACTGCCAAAGAATTCGCGCTGCTGGAATTACTGATGCGCCGCAGCGGTGAAATTTTGCCGCGCTCATTGATTGCCTCTCAAGTGTGGGACATGAACTTCGACAGCGACACCAATGTGGTGGAAGTTGCTATCAAACGTCTGCGCAACAAAGTCGATGCCGGATTTGAGCAACCGTTAATTCACACCGTGCGCGGCATGGGCTATGTGATGGAAATAGCGCATGCGTCTTCGTGATGGCTTGAGCGCCACCCGCTCGATTGTTTTTCGCATTTCACTGCTATTCGCGCTGTTGACGGCTGCTGTTCTCACTGCCATGGGTGTCATGATACGCGTCGCTGTCGATCGCCATTTCACGCAAATGGACGAGATGCAAATGGCAGGCAAATTGGAGTTGATTCAGCAAACGCTGGCGGAAGTCCATCCACACAGCGATGAACAAAAAATTAAGCGCGAATTGGATCGCGCCCTGATTGGCCATCATGATCTGCTGGTGCGCATTGACACGCCTGACGATCAACTCTGGTATCAATCCGGTCACGCCGTTATTCCACAACACCAGCGCAACGCACGCACATGGGAGACCGATGGCACACCCTATCGCGGCATCTCGGCCACTTCAGCAGCGGGCTACAAAATGACTGTCGGGATTGACATCAGTCACCACCAACAATTTTTGCGCTCTTTTGAACGCGAATTGCTCGCCATTGGTTTGGGCGGCTTGAGCGCCATGGCCGTACTCGGCGTACTGATTGCGCGGCGCGGTTTAGCGCCGCTGCAAACGATGACCGAACTCGTCACGCACAGCTCGGCGCAACAATTGGATCACCGTTTACAGCCAGACGATATGCCCGTGGAATTGCGCGCATTGGCAACCGCTTTCAATGATTTGCTGAATCGCATCGGCGACTCGTTGATGCGGCTGTCAGAATTTTCCGCCGATCTCGCACACGAACTGCGCACACCGATCAACAATTTGATGATCCAAACACAAGTGTCGCTGACCAAAGAGCGCAGCGCGGCGGATTACAAAGAAATTCTCTACACCAATTACGAAGAATACGAGCGCTTGGCGCGCATGATTAGTGACATGCTGTTTCTCGCCAAAGCCGATCACGGCCTCATTATTCCTAGCAGAGCATCCATTGCCTTAGGAAAAGACATTCGCGCCTTGTGTGATTTTTATGGTGTGCTGGCCGATGAAAAAAATATCCAGCTCTGCGTAACAGGTGAGGCAACCTGTATGGGTGATGCTTTAATGCTGCGCCGTGCGTTTGGCAATTTATTGAGTAATGCTATTCAACATGCAACCGCACACTCATCCATACACATTGTGATTCACACTGAGGCGTGCGCCGTTCACGTTGCGATTAGCAATCAAGGGGAAACCATTTCACCCGAACATCTGCCGCGCTTGTTTAACCGCTTCTATCGCGCCGATGCAGTGCGCTCATCACCGAGTGATGGCATGGGCTTGGGTCTGGCTATCACACAATCCATTATTGCTGCGCACAAAGGCAAGATTAGCGTCGAATCTTCAACCGGCAACACCACGTTTACCGTTGTACTGCCTGTAGTTATCTAAGTGCTCTCTAAGCGCTCTCCAACTCCGTCCAGCGCGTATAGCAAGCATCCAATTCCGTCTGTTTTTTTGCCAACGCTTCCAGCACGGTATTAGTTTGCTGCTGCGTTTGCGTGTAGAAAGCCGGTTCTTGCATCTGCGCCGTCAGCGCGGCGATGTCACTTTCCAGCGTTTCAATTTTTGTCGGCAGTTCTTGTAACTCGCGCTGCAATTTATACGACAACTTACTGACCGCTGATTTTTCTGGCGCAACAACCGATGACACAGCTTTTTGCTGTGCCGCTACGGGCTGTGTGGATTTTTTTGCAGTGTTGGCTACCGCTGCCTGCCAATCACTGTAGCCGCCGACGTATTCGTTGATGACTCCATCGCCTTCAAATACCAAGGTGCTGGTGACGACGTTATCGACAAAGCTGCGATCGTGACTGACCAACAACACCGTGCCATCAAAATCGCACAGCAATTCTTCCAACAACTCTAGTGTTTCTAAATCCAAATCGTTAGTCGGCTCATCCAACACCAACAAATTTGCGGGTTGGCTGAATAACTTCGCCAAAATCAAACGGTTTTGTTCGCCACCCGACAAACGCCACACTGGCGTGCGCAAACGCGCCGCTTCAAATAAAAAGTTATTCAGATAACTGATGACATGCAATGACTTGCCATTGATGTCGATAAAATCGCGTCCACCGCCGACATTGTCCACCGCCGTGGCTTGCAAATCTAAAGTGGCGCGCAATTGATCGAAATACGCTACTTGCAGTTTTGTGCCGCGTTTAATGTCACCTGCTGTAGGTGACAACTCGCCGAGAATTAATTTCAGCAGCGTGCTTTTGCCGCTGCCATTCGGGCCGATCAAACCGATGCGATCACCGCGCATCACCGAGACAGACAAATCTTTGATGATGTCGCGCTCGCTCACCGAAAAACTGACGCGATCCAACTCCGCAATCAACTTGCCCGACTGCGCCGCTTGATCGAGCTGCATACGCGCAGAGCCGGTTTGTTCACGCCGCGCTGCGCGTTGTTCACGCATTTTTTCCAACGCGCGCACTCGACCTTCGTTGCGCGTGCGCCGCGCTTTAACACCCGTGCGTATCCAACGCTCTTCTTCGGCAAGCTTTTTATCGAACTCGCTATTGGTTTTTTCTTCGGAAGCTAAACGCTGTTCGCGGTAGTCGAGAAAGCCACGATAATCTCCGCGCCAAACAAACACTTGCCCGCGATCCACTTCCCAAATTTGCGTAGCGGTTTTTTGCAAAAAACTGCGATCGTGCGTCACCAAAATTACCGCGCCCGGAAAGTTGCTGATCTCTTGTTCCAGCCAAGTAATCGCTTCGATATCGAGATGGTTGGTCGGTTCATCCAATAACAAAATATCCGGCTGTTGGACCAGTGCGCGCGCTAAAGCTGCGCGACGACGCCACCCGCCCGATAAACTGGACAATGCTGCATCCGCCGGCAACTGTAAGCGCGTCAACACACTGTCCACGCGCTGTTGCAATCGCCAACCGTCAGCGGCTTCTAACGCGGTTTGCACTTGTTGCAAACGCGCCAACACGGCGGCATCCGATAAATCTTCGGTCAATAAATGATGGTATTGCGATAAATATTCGCCCGCTTCTTGCAAGCCGCTCGCCACCCAGTCATACACTGTTTGTTCCGTTGCGTCCGGCAATTCTTGCAATAACTCTGCAACACATAAACCGGCGGTGCGCCACACTTGGCCGCTATCGGGTTGTTGGCGATTGGCAATCATGCGCAGCAATGACGATTTACCCGCACCGTTGCGTCCCAACAAACCGATGCGATCACCGGCGGCAATATTGACACTGACTTGATCGAACAGCACATGCGTGCCGAAAGCCAGTTCGACTTTTTCTAAGCGTAAAAGAGACATGATTTATGCGCCGTGTTTGGCCTTGGCGTTGCGCTCTATATCGCGCACCACGAATTGCGGTTTTTTATTGATGGTGAGAAACATACGGCCGAGGTATTCACCGATCACACCGAGCATCATCAACTGCACGCCGGTTAATGTCAGTACACCCGCCATCATCGAAGCCCAACCGCGCGGCACATCCGCAAACATCGCTTCGATCAAAATAACCAGCAGACCCAACAAACCCGCACCAGACAACAACACACCAATCAGCGTTCCAATGCGTAAAGGTACGACAGAAAAGTTGAGCAGCATGGACAAAAATAAACGCATTAAACGCGTCAAAGTATAGTTACTTTCACCATTGGCGCGCGGTAAATGTTGCACTGCCAGCGTACCGACATTGCGTGTGATTTGAAAAATTAAACCGTCTACATACGGGAAAGGGCCATGGTGTTCGACAATTTTTTGCGCGAGAAATGCGCTCACGCAGCGAAAGCTGGAGAGGTATAAACCCTTTGGCTTATCGATTACCCAATCGGCACACCAGTTAGTTAACTTGCTGCCGAGATTGCGCCAACTCTCGTGCTGCTTTTCTTCATAAAAAGTGTACACAGCATCATATTGATGCGTATGTGCGTGCCGCCATAAATTAACGACTTCTTCCGGTGGATTTTGCAAATCATCATCCATATTGATGATGTATTCACCGCGCGCATGCGTGTAGCCCGCCATCACTGCATTGTGTTCGCCAAAATTTCGGGAGAGATTCACAACCGTCAATGCCACAGCATTTTTTTGGCAAAGCTCGCGACACACGGCAAGTGAATTGTCTGGGCTGCCATCATTGACCAGCACAATTTCCAAACCGCCTTCCACTTCTAATTTTGCCAGCGCATCCACCAACACACCAATGGAGCTCGCGCCGTTATACACAGGCACAACAATAGACAACGCAAAATCAAACACGGTTTTCTCGCCGCTGATTTCTGTGTAACTCACCGTTTTCTCCCGTGTATCCAAGCGGAGCCGCCAAACGGCAGACGCAAGCGCCAACGGCGTTCGCTATCAAGAATTTTATAGAACAAATTATTTTGCCACGCAGGTATGGGCGCTACATCGCTTTCGGTTTTATTTTTTCCAACTGTCATGCGGTGCAAAACCATCAAGGGAAACAACAAACTGTTCCAATAACCTGCATCGACCACTTCAAAACCGTTTTCATGCAATAACTGGCGCAGTCTTGTTGTGGTGTAACGACGATCGGCGTGCACATGCACATCGTGTGCCGAAGTCATCCATTGATAAGCCGCCACATTCAACAACAAATGCCCGCCGGATTGCAGGCAGCGATGACACTCGCGCAGCATCGCCGCTTCATCAACATTGCGATGACAGATCACATCCTGCGAAAAAATCGCAGCAAATTCACCATCGGCATAAGGCATCGCGTTCACGCTGCCGCGCACAATCGGCAAGCTGGTTTTTTTCTCCGCCATCGCGGCGGCATCGCTGTGCCATTCCAAACCAGCGTAGGTATATTGCGATGCAATTTTTTGCCAATGCGCCAACACGCCGCCAGTGCCGCAACCCGCATCCAATACTTTGTCTTGCGCGGGTAAATTTAATTGCAGCAAGCGTTCAGCAATGACTGCATGTAAACCGCGATACCACCAGAACTCTTGTTCCAGTGCATCCATTAACTGGTATTCGACTAATTCCACGAGCGTTGAATCCTTATTTCATTTACTGCTAAGTTTTTTCTTCAACCAGTTAATTTCTTGCTCCAAACCATTCGCTGTTTGCGAAATAATAAACTCCTCCACTTTTTTACCCACCAAGGGAATGCTCGCCTTGCATTGATAGTCGATGCTGTAATCACAGCCGCCATCGGCATTGGGCTTCAATTTAAAGCGTGCGGACAACACCACGGGCTGCCCGACTACATCCACGCTATAGCTTCCCATGTGCGTACTGCCCACGGTCTCCCACAACTCTTTCATGTTGAGCGTATTTTCGGCGTTAAACATTGCCGCCAGCACTTTAGGTAAATCGCGTTTTACCGTGCGCGTCAGGTTCACACTGGTTTTGCGACCCTGTTCTTCTACCTCACAACTAATATTTTTCTCACCCAAATCCGCACAGCGCTGTTGCAGCCATTCGGCATTGGTCATGGCGGCAAAAACTTCGTCGGCATCCTGCTCAAAATGATGGGTAATCGTCACTGCCTGCTCCTTTGTGTAATACATGGGATGAATCAAAATACTAAACGATGACAGTCACTACAAGTCATTGCTTTCCTTGCATCGCAGCGACCGATACCATGCACGCACTGGAGGAACCCATGCCACACACCTATATCAAGCGCATTCTCAACGCGCGCGTCTACGATGTTGCACAAGAAACCCCGCTAGACCCCATGCGCTCACTCTCCACACGCAGTGGCAACCAGATTCTATTGAAGCGTGAAGATTTGCAGCCAGTTTTTTCGTTCAAGTTGCGCGGCGCGTACAACAAAATGTGCCAGCTGTCGGATGAAGCGCTGGCGCGTGGCGTAGTAACCGCTTCTGCTGGCAATCACGCACAGGGCGTGGCACTGGCTGCGGCGCGCATGAATGTCAAAGCCTTCATTGTGATGCCGCGCACCACGCCAGCGATCAAAGTGGAAGCGGTGAAAGCGCGCGGTGCCAAAGTGATTTTGCACGGCGATACCTACGACGAAGCTTCCGCGCACGCACAGCAGTTGATGCAAGAAAAAGGCATGACTTATGTGCACCCGTACGACGATCCCGATGTGATCGCAGGGCAGGGCACCGTGGGCATGGAAATTTTGCGCCAGCATCCCGACAACTTGCACGCGGTTTTCATTCCTGTCGGCGGTGGTGGTTTGTGCGCAGGTGTTGCGGCTTACATCAAATTTGTGCGCCCCGATGTCAAAATTTTTGCGGTAGAAGCCGAGGAATCCGCTTGCCTCGCCGCTGCCATGCAGCAGAAAAAACGCGTCAAACTGCCGCAAGTGGGCTTGTTTGCCGATGGCACAGCGGTTGCGCAAATCGGCGAAGAAACTTTTCGCGTGATCAAAAAAACCATCGATGGCGTGATCACGGTCAGCACCGATGAAATCTGCGCGTCTATCAAAGATATTTTTGAAGACACGCGCTCTATCGCCGAACCGTCAGGCGCGTTGGCACTCGCGGGTTTAAAAAAATACGCCGCCGAACAATCACTGCGCGATGAAAATTTGGTGGCGATTAACAGCGGAGCCAATATCAATTTTGATCGCCTGCGTTATATCTCTGAGCGCACCGAAATTGGCGAGCAGCGCGAAGTGGTATTAGCAGTCACCATCCCCGAAAAACCGGGCAGCTTCAAAGCGTTTTGTCGCCTGCTCGGCAAACGCAATATCACGGAATTTAATTATCGTTACGCAGATAAAAAACAGGCGCATATTTTTGTTGGCGTGCAAGTGGCGGCGAACAGTGATGACCGCCGTGAACTGCTACGCGAGCTCGACAGCAACGGCTACATGGCGCTGGATATGACCGACGATGAAATGGCGAAGCTGCATATCCGCCACATGGTCGGCGGTCACGCGCCCACCATTTCTGACGAACGACTGTTCCGTTTTGAATTTCCAGAGCGCCCCGGTGCGCTGATGCACTTCCTCAACAATCTCGGTCAGCACTGGAATATCTCGCTGTTCCACTACCGCAATCACGGCGCGGCCGACGGTCGCGTGCTAGTCGGTTTGCAGGTGCCGCCAGAGGAATACGCACAGTTGGCGCAGTCTTTGAACGCACTGAACTACCCTTGGCAGGAAGAAACAGGCAACGCCGCCTACCAACTATTTCTCGGTTAAGTAATTGAATTTGCAGGGAAATATAAGGGGATAAATAAGAGGAGCCCAAGATGCCGCTGCCGGTGTGGCCTTGAACCCAAGGTTCAAGGTGGCTGTATCAGCATTGCCTTTAGGCTTTCCGTTTAACGGACATGCACACCGGCAGTGAACGAGATACATCCGGATGGTTTTCAATATCGGCTCGAGGACATAACCGACTGGCGCACATCTCAGGACAGGCTCAGTATACGCCTCTTGTACCATGAACAACCCTGACAATTTATCCAGTGATTTTGAGTTTTTCATGCTTACATCAATAAAACGCGCTTTTTTTCCGCCTCTCACCGCCATGCAATGCCATGCGCTTGCACTGTTACTCGCTTGCACGCTGATTATCACGGGCTGCCAAACTGCGCCGCCGCCACCCAGTGCACAAACGCGTTTTATTGCCACCGCACAGCAGGCACAACGCGGTGATGCCAATGCACAATTACAACTCGCGGCGTTTTACAGTCGCGGTGAAGGCGTGGGGAAAAACCATCCTGAATCCGCGCGTTGGCTCACACTCGCCGCACAACAAGGCAAAGCCGCCGCGCAAGGTATTTTGGCGACGATGTATAACGAAGGTGTGGGTGTGCCACAGGATTATTCTCTGGCCGCACACTGGGCGCGATTGGCGGCGATGCAGGGCGACAGCACAGGGCAATCTGTACTCGGTACGCTGTACTTAGAAGGGCGAGGCGTTGCGCGCGATGCACAAGAAGCCTACGCATGGTTTGCTCTCGCTGCCACACAAGGCGATGCTTGGGAAACGCAGCAGCGCGACCGCACCGCCGCCCAGCTCTCCGCCCGCCAATTACAGCAAGCGCAGCACCGCGCGACAGCGCTGTCTCAGCAAATCGCCGCTCGCCAAGCGCACTAACGAATCACGCCGCAAGCAATGCGCGCTGCGCCACCACCCAAAGGCGCAGGGTGATCGGCATGGTTATCTCCACCTGCGTGAATCATCAAGGCGCGACCTTTCAGATCGCTCATCTTCAAGCGCGGCGCCAGCGCCGGCTGTGTCGCAGCACCTTTGGCATCGACAAACAGCGGCGGCAAATCGCCCAAATGCCCATTGCCCCACGGCGTGCCGTGTACACGGCTGTTGGTGGGATCGTAATGTCCGCCCGCCGCACCCGCCGGCACGGATTTACCGTCCTTCATGGCTGGTTCACAACTGGCATTTTCATGCAGATGAAAGCCGTGCAACCCGGGCGCTAAACCTTGCAGGGCAGGTGTGAATACCAGACCGTAGCGTGTTTCTGAAATCACCACCTGCCCAATGCTCGCGCCCACGCCTTTGGCATCCACCATCTGCATCGACACCGTGACATCGGCCCACGCGGCGCTCGCCGACATTGCTAATAAAAACAACAAAGATTTTTTCATGATCGCTCTCTCATGACGGGGCTTACATACTGGCACAAATTGCACACGCGCGCTTCTCGCCTTGCACGAAAGCGTGCTGGCGGTAACACTAGCGCGAATCTCTTTTTATTGAACCGTCATGAAGCGCATTCTGATTGTCGAAGACGAAGAAATTATTCGTCACGCCCTAAAAAAAGTGCTGCAACGCCAACAATTTACGGTGGAAGAAGCAGGCAGTGTGCAAGAAGCTTTGTCACTGCAGCCTCACCATTTTGATTTGGTGATCAGCGATTTGCGTCTACCAGGCGAACCCGGTACCGACTTATTGCAACACAGTGGCGATACGCCCGTCATTATCATGACCAGTTACGCCAGTATGCGTTCCGCGATTGATGCCATGAAATTAGGCGCTGTGGATTACATCGCCAAACCGTTCGACAACGATGAAATGCTGAACACAATCCAGCGCGTACTCGGTGCAGGCGCTGCTGTGTCGCGCAAATCCTCGGCAAAAAAAAATACGGCAAAAAATGCGCAGGATGAATTGCCCGGCATCATCGGCAATAGCCCTGCCATGCACACACTGTTCGACAAAATTCGCAAAGTGGCACCGACCAATGCCACGGTTTTGGTTTGCGGCGAAACCGGCACCGGCAAAGAATTGATTGCTAACGCCATCCACCACAGCAGTCCGCGCGTAAACAAACCGTTGATTTCTGTGAACTGCGCGGCGATTCCTGAAAACTTGATCGAAGCAGAATTGTTTGGTCACGAAAAAGGCGCGTACACCGGCGCCACACACGCACGCGAAGGTTTAATCACCGCTGCTGATGGCGGCACTTTGTTTCTCGATGAAATTGGCGAACTGCCATTGGAAGCACAAGCGCGTTTACTGCGCGTACTGCAAGAGGGTGAAGTGCGCTCTATCGGTTCGGTTGCTTCACGCAAAGTCGATGTACGCTTGATCGCCGCCACCCACCGTGACTTGCAAAAAATGTGCGCAGACAAAACTTTTCGCGAAGATTTGTTTTTCCGCATCAATGTTGTGCAACTGAATTTGCCTGCACTACGCGAGCGCGGTGACGATATTCTATTAATCGCCACACAACTATTGGTGCGCTACTGCCAGAAAAATGGTCGCACTGATTTAGTTTTTTCTGCCGATGCGCAGCAAGCTATTACCGCACACCCGTGGCCCGGCAATGTACGCGAATTGGATAACACCATTCAGCGCGCTGTCATTCTGTGTGAAGCCAACGCCTGTGAACTCTCTGCCGCGCAGTTGGAATTGCCCACAACAACGACACAAAAAACAGAAGTCACTTCGCTGGAAGATTATTTCGTGCGTTTTGTGCTCGACCACCAAGACGCACTCTCTGAAACCGAGATTGCGCAACGTTTGGGCATCAGCCGCAAAAACTTGTGGGAGCGGCGACAAAAAATGGGCATCCCGCGCCCACGCGGCGGTCAACAAAACGCATGATGCCGCCCGTCACCACACTGCGCGCGCTGCAATACGCAGCGCGTGAGATTGCCACACCGTTTAGCTTGGCATTGCCCGATGGCAGCCGTTTACTCTGTACGGATGTGCTGCGCTTGCTGCCGGAAAAGCGCATCGTGCTGCGTGCAACACTGGGCGAAAAAACCGTCCTCGCTAAACTATTTTTTGATGCAGCGAATTGGCAAAAAGAAATCACACAGTATGCGCTGCTGGAAAATACTGGCGTAAAAACGCCTGAGTTGCTCACACAATACACGCTAGAGCAGGGCGGTGTTTGCCTCTACAGTTTTATCGACCAAGCACAGCCTTTAGATCTGCTATGGCAACAAGCGGACGAAGAAAAAAAGAAGCGTTATCTCGATCTGCTACTACCTTGTTTACAAACACTGTGGCAACAAAAAATTCTTCAGCAAGATTTGCACTTGGGCAATTTTCTATTACAAGGTAATGACACACTGTGGATGCTGGATCCCGCCAGCTGCAAGCACTACACCCATGCCAGCGAACAACAAAACAACTGTGCGTTGTTTTTGGCGCAGCTTCCCTTATCCGATTGGTCGTTCGTGGCTCAGCATTGTCAGTTTGATGATGCCATCCAAACACTGGCAGCAAAGCAATGGCAGTTGCGTTTGAAAAATTATCAGAAAAAAATCTTGCGCGATTGCACAGAAATAGCCGACATCAGCCCACACAACAATCTACACATTTTGTGCCGCCGCGCATTTTTGAATGATGCTTGGCGTGATTTGCTGCAGAATCCATCGACACTACAGCAAGATGCAGTGATGCTGAAAAACGGCAACTCCGCCAAAGTATTTCGCATCGAAGTGAATGGTGCTGCGTTTGTCGTCAAGCAGTACATCAATAAAGATTGGTTGCGAAAACTGCGCCGTGCGTTTCGCGTTTCGCGCGCGGCACGCAGTTGGCACTTCGCGCACGCATTAGCTTTTGCCGGTGTGCGCGTGCCAAAACCCGTTGCACTGATCGAACAAAAAACCGGCCCCATCGTCACCAGCGCTTGGTTTATCAGCGAATACTGCGCTGATACCGATTTGCTCACGCGCTGGCAAACACAAGAACCCACAAAAGCAGAATTGCATAATCTGCGCGCGCTGTTTAACGCACTGCTACAACTGCGCAGCCATCACGGTGACATGAAAGCGACCAATTTATTGAGCGATGGCAACACCCTTGCCGTAATTGATTACGATGGCGCGCAACAACATCGTCACTCATCAACCTTAAATAAAGCATTACAAAAAGATCGCCAACGCTTTTTGCAAAACTGGGCAGACAAACCTCAACTGCAACAACGGTTGGCGGAGTGGATTGCGCCATGAAAACGACACGCACGGCTCTGCACATTATTCACGGCTACAACGAGCCTTTTTTGTCGCTGTCCAATCAATACAGTCGCGCGCTGCAATCCGATGGCTGGCGCGTGATCGCCGTGTATGTATCTGGCGCGCCCGACACAACGATTCGTCAAAAAACCATCGCCGATGAAGTGATTTTTTTTGCCGCCGATGATGCCGCAATGAAAGGTCTCAAGCTGCCCTTGATTCAACGCGTGCGACAACTGATCAAATCCCATACGCCAACACTCATTATCGCGCAGCGCTACAAACCGCTGTATCTCGCTCTGCTCGGCAGCGTGGGCAGCGATATTCCGGTGATCGGCGTCGCACATGCTTTCGGTGTACTAAAAAACACTGCACGCCGTTGTTTGTTGCGCTGTTTCCGCCAACGCTTATTACTGCTCGGCGTTTCAGAAGCCGTGACGAATGATTTGCGCAAAGATGATAAGGCTCTCAATAAACAGGCATTATTAAATTGCATCGACGCCGAAACCTTAGAACAGCGTTTGTTACCGCGCGCTGCAGCCAGAGAAAAATTGCAACTGCGCGACGATGAGTTTGTGTTTGCCAATGTAGGTCGTCTGCACGACGACAAAGATCAAAGCACGCTTATCCGCGCTTTTGCGCGCATCGCATCCACCGCACCGCAGGCAAAGTTATTATTGATCGGCAAAGGCAAACGCGAAGCGCGCTACCGCGCTTTGATCGCAGAATTGCAGTTGCCAGATCGCATCCTGCTCACTGGCCCCGTGCCTGATGCCAACACTTTATTTCCTGCTTTTGATTGTTATGTATCAGCGTCCGACCGCGAACCATTCGGCATTGTCTTAACTGAAGCGATGCTGGCGCGCGTGCCGGTAATCAGCACCGATTGCGGCGGCGCACCGGAAGTGCTCGGCGAACACGCACTGTATTTTTCTTGCGGCGATGACAAAACGCTGGCAGAAAAAATGCTGCAAGTATTGCAACAAACGCCGGAACAAAGTCGCCAGCAGGGCGAGCAACTCTATCGACGCTTACAGCAACAGTTTGCTTTTGTGCCGTTTCGTGAGCGGCTATTGTCGGTAGTAAATAACCGAGTCACGCGCTCATGAAAATTTTATTGTTAGTGCAAAAAGAACAGCGCGTGATTCTTGATCGGCTGTACGACAGCATCGCGCAACATGCCGATGAATGCGATACGCGCTGGTTGAGTTCTGCTGAGCAGGCGAACCTGAAACACTATTTTCGCAAGCAAGTGGAGGTGGCGCGCTATGACCGCATCATATTTTTCTTGCGCTTTAAGAAAGAAATGCGCCAGTGGCGTTTTATTCGCACCCTGCCCAATCTGATTATTCTCGAACACGATGCCTACCAGAATTACATTCCCAACAAATACCAAGGCAAATACACGCGCCACTATCACCGTATGCCGTGGGTGCGTGTGCTGTGCTCTGGCGCGCATGTCACACAGCAATTGCAGCGCGATGGTGTAGACGCTGTTTTTATTCCCAAAGGTTACGATCAGTCGCTCATTCAGCATCAACAGCAAGCGCGCACGATTGAACTGGGCTTTGTCGGTAGTTTGAAAAGTGGTGTGTATTCGCAGCGCAAACAATTTCTGGAGCAGTTGGCTGCGCTAGAAAAAATGGAAATCGTGCGCACGAAATCCGGTCAAGACTATGTCGATAAACTCAACAGCATTCGTTTTTTTGCTAGCGCCGATATCGGCATGGGCGAATACATGATCAAGAATTTTGAAGCGATGGCGGCGGGCTGTGTGTTGCTAGCGTGGCGACAAGATCACAGCGAAGAAGAAACGCTGGGCTTGCGCGATATGGAAAATATCGTGCTGTATTCCTCGCTGGAAGAATGCCGCGCTAAATTGGCGCAGCTGCGCGCTGATCCTTCCTTGGCTGAACGCATTGCACAGGCAGGGCAAACCTTGGTGGAACAGCAATACAGTTTTGCCGCCTTGGGCAAAAAAATTATCGAGGCGATTGCGGTGCCGTTGCGCAATCCTGCTGATTATCCGCGCACGCTGCGTCAGGATTTCAAAGATTTTCTTCTCGACTGTTTCTCGTAGTAATTTTTCCACGCTTTTTCGCGCCATGCGTCTCGGCAAGCGCGATCAAACGGATTGCGATACGGATAGCGCGCATAAAACAATTCCAGCAACAACTGGCGAGCGGGCTGCGGTACAACAATCGTCAGCAGTTTCATCAGCGTGCGAATAAACACTGGTGGCTTGGGCATATTGGGTGTGACGCGCGCAAAATCTTTTTTCGCCGCAGGTGTATCCCACTGCGCACCGTGTTTAGCCACAAAAGCTGCGGCTTTGGCGCGAAATAATTGTTTGCGACTCCAATAGTGTTTGATGACTTCTTCATCCACCACCAAGGCTGTGCGCGTTGCGGCTGCCATGCCCAACACCAATTGCTCTGTCGTCAAACTTTTTTGTGAGGCGGGATACACCACATCGTTCAAAGCCAGAGCTAAATCCAAAATTGCGCTGTTCTCGCGCGCAATACCAAACAAACCCGAATTGATCACAGGGATGGATTGAGGATTGATGCCTGAGTTACTCAACTGTTCTGCCACCGCTGTATCTTGTGCGACTGCCTTTGGCAACTGGCTGAAATACAACTCATCCACTACGCAAGTTTTTTCGTTGACTGCTGCAAATAACAATGCAGGGTCACGCAAAAAAAATGTATCGGTATCGACAAAAACGGTTTTGCTCGCCAGTGGAATCGCCTGCTGCATCACACACAATTTACTGCGATGGTGATAACGCAATACGCCTGCCCACTGTTGCAAAGTGTCTGCCGTGATTGTTTCGACCTGCACCGGCAAACCACAGTAATGCTGCGGCGCATCGGTGTACACCGTGATGGCAAAGGACTCTCTATCTGCAGCGCGATACAGTGCAGAAAAAATGCTGAATCGCGCTTCGGTGTGATATGCCGCGTCTGGGCCATACACCAGATACAGCAGCTGTGGTTTGTCGCTCGCATTTATCATCGTGCGCGTCGACTCGGTTTCAGCAAATGCAGTAAGCCACGCCAGACTTTTTTATCGAAAGAGCGCAGTGGAATCTCGCGCAAAATTTCACGTGCCAATGCTTTATCACCCTGTTTCGCCGCCGTGAGAAAGCTGCTGCACTGCAACTTCAACAGCACCTGCGCATACAGCGGGTGCTGTTGATAATCGGCGATGGTTTTTTTCATCGACTCGTACATATAGCGCACATTTTTGTACGAGTTCGTAGCGTGTTTGCGGTAGTGCATCAACACTTCACCCAAGCCCACCATGCGATAGCCGCGCGAAGTAAGCTTGAACCACAGATACATATCTTCCAGCGGAATAGCCGGATTCCAACCACCTTCTTTATCGAGAACTGCTTTGCGAATCATACAAGTGGAGGCAACGATGCCGTGACCGGTATTGGCAAATAAGTTTTCAAAAGAAATTTCGCGCTGCGGTGGGTTTTTTTGCCGATGCGTTTGCACCACGCCATTGCCATCAATATTCAGCGCATTGCCGCCGCACACCGCGACATCAGGATGTGCCTCCATAAACGCCACTTGCTTAGCGGTTTTTTCCGGCAGCATGATGTCATCGGAACCGAACTGACAGATGTATTTTCCCGAAGCCATTGCCAGTGCTTGATTGAGCGTATCAGACAGACCTGAATTTTTTTTCGTTATAAAAGTGAATGGGCGATGACTGTTTTTAGTTTCACCGTGCAAACGCTGCAGCACCGCTGCCGTGCCATCGGGCGAGCCATCATCTATTACGATCAACTCAATATTGGGATAGGTTTGTTCTAAAACGCTGCGCACGCAGGCTTCAACATAGCGCTCGTGTTTGTACGCAGAAATTAAAATGGAAACGAGCGGATAATTTGTCATGTCGCGCTCCTATCGCACACCCAAGATGCCCAAGCACTGATGCCAGCGCGCGCCTTTAGCAAGCGTAAAACAGCGCTTCAAGCGCAGTTTGCGACAGTAGCGATGTTTGCTGCCCAACTGCCGCAGCAAATTGAACAAGCGCAGATTGAAAAATGTTTGGTCGTAGCGCGCCATTTCATCAGGAATTGCAGCAATATCTTGCAGCAGTGCCGCATCGGTTGTTCCAAATGCGCGCAACGCTGCATCCGCACAAGCACTGCGCTCTAATACATAACGAATGCGCTGCTGTTGCCGAAAACGATGTACGCGTCTTTCAGTATTACGATCTATATTTGTCTGCGTTGGCTTTTTTCCCGCTAAACCAGCATTGGTGTGATTGCCACCATGGATACGATGTAACACCAAAGGCTCATCACAATAGTTCAAACCGCCAAAACAGGAGGCAGCCAGTGCCAACTGGTGATCAAAAATAAAATCGTCACTGAACGGTAAAACCATCGACAACAACGAGCGATGAAATAACAGTGCGTGCGCAGAAACTGCATTCTTAAAAAACAGCGGCACGGTGCGCGCACTGTCTTTATTGGGCTTGATATTCAGCGCTTGAAACAGCGTTTTACCCAAACGCTCGCCGCTTGCGTCAATCAACACACTGTCTGAATACACCCCAACTGAGTTGCCCAATAGTGACAACTGTTTTTCAATTTTGTGCGGCAGCCAAATATCATCTTGATCAGAAATCGCCATGTATTCGCCGGTGGCTTTTGTTAAGGCAGTATTGAGATTGGCGTGCAGCCCGACATTTTTTTCATGGCGCAGCAACTGTATGCGCGCGTCTTTTTGCGCATAGTCTTGCGCAATAGCCCATGTGTCATCGCTGGACGCGTCATCGCTAATAATAATTTCTAGCGCGTTGTGCGTTTGCGTCAGAATCGAATCCAACTGCGCGGCGAGATATTTTGCGCCGTTGTAAGTGGTGACAACTATCGACACCAAAAAACTGTCTCCATATTTTGATTTTATCGATGTCATTTGTTTACTGCGCCTTCATTGCTTCAAACAAAGAGTCAGCCATCTTTCTACCCACTGCGTCTGAGTCGTTACACCCATAACTTAACAAAAACTCCTCTCCATCATTAGTATTTTCTGCCCCCATTAAGAATTGCCTCATACTGTCGTAGTTTCTGATGTTTTGTATGCCATTATAGTTACTCAGGCAATCTTCATCCCCCATAACAGCCACAGGTTTGCCCTGTAAACAGGCATCCAATACAACGGTTGATGGTGTTGATAAGACTTTATCGCATGACTTAATAATTGCAGGGGCGGTAAATTTTTCCCATGTGCTATCTTTTGGATCAAGAATCAGTATGTTATCTGACTCTAGCTTAATAGACTTCTTTAGTTTTCCTGTTAGCCAGCGCCCCGTGTGGTGCGGCTTTATTACAAATAACATGTTTGTAAATTCTTTCGCCGCGGCATATACATATTTCAAAAAAGTATCTCTGTACTCTTCGCTATATCGTAACCAATGTAAATTTTCGAAAACTCCGATTACTTTTTCATAGTGTTCGGCATTTGGTAGTGCTGGACTATCGAATGCCTCTATTGCTTTTATGCAACCAACCGATACCACTTTATTTAAGTTTTTACTATTAATATCCTTATGCAGTTTTTCCTTGTCTCCCCATATCCACACTATGTCTGAGTAAAAGGTGACATCTTGTATTGGGTTCTCAACATCTGAATAGTTAAGACCAATATTATCAATACCATGCTGATAAGTAGCCGTTATCTTTCTTTTTTCGATCGCTTTCAGTGTCTGATCTTTACCTAATTTATGTGGTGGAAGATTTGATTCAACAATGCTAATAAAAATAGAACTAGCCGGCTGCCACACTGGATCAAACCAATGCTTTCTAAAAAATAAGACACATTTTCTCAATGGATGCCTTACATATTTTATTTTTTCTTGGTTATATTTTCTTAGTGATCTTGGTGAAGATGCTATCAGCTGCTCATCTACATAAATAAAAACATCCAATCCAAATTTTTCTAAAGTTTTTACAAGAGGAATGGCTAAATCTACATCCTGTGGCAAATAGGTATACACACAGATTTTTTTCTTTTTTTCTAGCTTCAATGACATATTTATCCTTAGAAACTACTTTCTCAACGCAGCATTTAATGCGTCTGTTACTATCGCCCAATCTGTATCGCTTCGCACATTGCTACGAAGAAATTCTGCTTGAGATGGACTCCAAAATGGATCCTCATGTAGCGGTAAATGCGCTGGAATCGGCCGATTGGATTCTATAAATTGCTGAATTTTATCTATCGATGATGGGAGGCCTAGTTGTGCAAATAAATCTCTCATTCGATGAATATGCTCCTCAATTTCTCTCTCCTATCGTAAGGCTTTGGCTCAGAGCACATCCGCGAGTCCAGTGAGCGCAGTGAACGCCTTAAGCGACTTGTTAGAGTTGCCCTGCTCCTTGGCCAGTAATACCATATTGGAACCATTATGGTTACTACGAGAGCCCACCATGAGCACCACCATTACCCTGAAAAATATACCTGACACTATATATGACAGTCTGAAGCAGGCGGCTGACGCCCACCACCGTAGCATTAACAGCGAGGTCATTTCCTGCCTGGAGCGAGTGTTACTCCCTAGCAAAAGCGGACAAGAAGAACGCTTGGCACGTGCCAGACAGATTAGGTCTTCTCTGAACCCCAAGCAATTCAAGGCTGCAGACATTGCTAAGGCCATTGAGCAGGGCCGCCCATGATTGTTGTTGATACCAACATACTGGCTTACCTATACCTGCCAACAGGATTCAGTGAACAAGCCGAACTCCTACTCCTGAAGCAGCCCAAATGGATTGCGCCCATACTTTGGCGCAGCGAATTCCGCAATGTTCTCGCGCTGTACCTACGGAAAGAAATACTGACGCTGGAGCAAGCTTACGACATACAGACTGAAGCCGAAACATTGCTGGCTGGTAATGAATATGACGTCCCTTCTCTTGATGTATTGCGATTGATTGAAACCAGCGAATGTTCTGCTTATGACTGTGAATTTGTGGCATTAGCCAAAAGAAACCATACTGTTCTTGTTACAGAAGATAAAAAAATACTCAAACAATTTCCAAAAATTACTATGTCATTGTCTGAGGCGGTTTCAAAACCCTAACGCAGAGCTAAGGGGCAGTTCAAACCGGCGCGATAATGCGAAGCGGCGCCGGTTTGAACTGCCCAGTGACGCGCAAAGCGTGGAACGAACTTGAGCGACTTGTTAGATGCCAAATTTGACCAACACGAACCATACGCATATTCTGTGCGCACAGTTAACCGCTGGACTGCTGCCATGCTTGCCATTTATGACCTCGACGCCCCAAAAAAACCAACAAACCTTAGTGTAAACAGTGACTTACTGAAAAAAGCCAAGGAGTTGGACATTAACCTGTCTGCCGCCCTAGAGCAAACACTGGCAGAACAGGTACGAACAAGACAACGAGTTGAGTGGCTAGCAGAAAACCGTGATGCCATTACTGCCTACAACTCTTTGGTGGAAACACATGGTGTCTTTAGCGACTGTACTCGGAGCTTCTGATGCCGCAATTTATTGTCTACCAAAACAAGAATGCCCAAACCAAAAAACTGATTCCTCTTCTGCTGGATGTACAAACCGAGCTACTGGATGAACTACAAACAAGAGTTGTTGTTCCCCTTACTGCGGCCGACAAGGGCTCAGCTAAACAAATATCTCGGCTAACTCCGCTGCTAAAAATTGATGGCGAAAACTATTTGATGCTTACACCGCAACTTGCCGGTATCAACAAGCGAGAACTTGATAAACCTGTCGCAGATTTATCCAGCTCACGAAATGAAATTATCGCAGCGCTGGACTTTCTGGTTACGGGATTTTAGGCATCTAACGATTAAGCTAACGGAAAGCTGCGTCTGCAAAAACCATTTCAACAAACAGTTTTTGCAGAACTTGCGCGGCGATTTTTTACACTGCTAAAACACCAATTGACACAAAACCTTATGCCAAAAAGAAAAAGATTTTCGACGCCTAACGCAGAGCTAAGTGGTAGGACAAACCGGCACGATAATGCGAAGCAGCGCCGGTTTGAACTGTCCAGTGACGCGTAAAGCGCGGAACGAACTTGAGCGACTTGTTAGGTGCTTTTTATTCATAGTGCGACCATAACCGTAAAATTTTCACTATGTGCTCCTCTTGTAAAACCTGATACACAAGACGATGTTGGATATTGATACGACGAGAATACGCCCCTGCAAGATCCCCCACCAATTTTTCGTACGGTGGTGGGTTCTGAAACGGATTTTCTGCAACGATGCCAAGCAGGGCTTTTGCTTTCTCTTTCAAACCCGCTGATGCCAATTTTTCTGCGTCTTTCTGGGCTTGCTTGGTATAAACAAGCTGCCAACTCACCAGTTAAGTTCCTTGACACAATTTTCGATCGGCTCAGCCATGCCCTGCTTGATGGACTCTCGCATACCTGGGACTGACAGAAGGTAGAGAGTTTCCTGAATAGCCTCCCAGTCGTCTGCAGACACCAGTACGGAATTAGTGCGTTTGCCTGAAATAACAATAGGTTGGTGCGATTCAGCCGCCTGATCCATAAGCCTGTACAAGTTTGAACGTGCTTCACTGGCTGTAAGAGTGTTCATGAGATGCCCTCCAATCAGCCTTTATCGTACGCCTCTTCGTACGACTTGTGAAGTGCTGCCCTAAGCACCTAACGATAAGCTAAGGGGCGAGCGGCGCAGCCGCGAGTCCAGTGAGCGCAGCGAACAACTTGAGCGACTTGTTAGCTGCCGATAATTTCATTCAGCCCTTCAATGATATGCGCAAGCTCTTCGGGATTAATGACACCAATTTTCTTGCCGATGCGCTCTGTGGAAAGTGTGCGAATTTGGCTGATCTTGACCCAAGAACGCTTAGGTAATTTTGATTTCAGAATTTCGCAGGTCAATGGAAACCCTGCACGCTGTTCCTGACTGGTAAGCGCCATTGCGATGACTGTGCCAGAACGCTCATTAAATACATCTTGGCTCAGGATAAGAACTGGGCGCTCACCTGACTGCTCTCTCCCTACGGTTGGATTGAGATCTGCCCACCGAACTTCGCCTCTTAATATTTTGGCCATGCCGCCAACTCCTCAGACAACCCCTCGTCTGCCATTGCCCTTTCAAAGGCCGGATCAAGTTTTGCACATTCCTCTGCCAAGCGGTTGCGCTCCAAGCGCTCAAGCTTTTCCTGCACAGCTTCCTGGATAGCCTTGCTGCGATTGCTGAATACATGCCCTTTTACCAAAGCATCTATTCTGGCAAGAACCCCTTCTTCGATTGTTATAGCTACCTTGGTCTGGCTCATGTGAACAACCCCTTCAAGTATGACGATTTATCATACCCTCGGGATCATGTGGAAGCAACCCACGGCAGCTAACACGGGAGTTAAGCGGGTGAGTGTAGCGCACAAAGTGCGCGCAACGCTTTTGGCGGCGAATAACATGCGAAGCATGCGCCGACCAAAACAGTCCGCTTTAACGACTTGTTAGATGACGACCAAGTGCCATCTACCACTAAAGCTCGCTTGCTCATCGTTCGGCCTTTTCGTAGTGACTACGGTAAATCTCGGAAAAACAGCACAGTGCAGATTTGAAAGCTCACTACCCTGTGGTCAGGCTTGACGTTCGCTCTAAGCTCGCTTGAGCGACGCAAAGCGGACTCAGGGTAGCTGAAATAAGTTTGAAAGTCTGCCAGCTTTTTCTGATTTTTTTGTAGGAAATCTCTTCAATTTGCCGACGATTTTCGCCGCACATTTTTTCAGTCGTTACTGCGCGCGGTGTCCGTTGTTATCTAACTATAATTCGACGACAGCGTTATTTTGAACGCTTGGTGTGTAATGTTTTTTCATGGTGTATAATTCGCGCCGAAAGGTCAAGGAGACCTTTATACATCAACAAGTTATAGAAGGACAAGGACGTTATGTCGGAAGAATCTACGACAGATTATGTCACCCCTGTTGTCGCGCCAAAACTACTAGAACAGGTTCGTCAGCGGCTTCGTGTTAAACATTATTCTCTGCGCACAGAACGATCCTATATCGCATGGATTCGCAATTTTATTTTGTTCCATCACAAGCGTCATCCGCGCGAAATGGCTGCCGCTGAAATTGAAGCGTTTTTATCGTACCTCGCAGTCGATCGACAAGTTTCACCCTCCACACAAAATCAAGCGCTAGCAGCCCTACTCTTTCTTTACAAAGAAGTATTGCTCATGGAGTTGCCGTGGCTCGACGGCATCGTCCGCGCCAAGCCCTCTCGACATCTGCCAGTCGTCTTAAATCAACATGAAGTGCGCGCACTGTTTATTGCCATTGATGACCCCCTGCTGCGTTTTTTTTGTAAATTGCTGTACGGCACGGGCTTGCGCTTGATGGAAGGCTTGCGCCTACGCATTAAAGATTTAGATTTTCAGCGCAATGAAATTCTCGTTCGTGATGGCAAAGGCAGCAAAGATCGCGTCACTCTACTCCCTCAATCACTGCGCCATGATTTGCAGGTACAAATTTGCACGGCACTAGCACTACATCAGGAAGATCTTGCCATCGGCTACGGCAGTGTTTGGCTGCCCTACGCTCTTGCCCGTAAATATCCCAACGCTCCCATCGAGCCCGGTTGGCAATATGTATTCCCCGCTGCCGGTTTTTCTGTCGATCCTTTAACCGGCCATCGTGGACGACACCATTTAGACCCCAAACGCGTTCAACGCCATGTGAAACAATCCGCGCAACAGGCAAATCTGCTCAAACCCGTTACTCCTCATGTTTTGCGCCACTCTTTTGCTACACACCTACTCGAAAGCGGCAGTGATATCCGCACAGTGCAAGAGCTGTTAGGCCACTCCGATGTCAAAACCACGCAAATCTACACCCATGTTCTGAACAGAGGTCCCGGTGGAGTTTTGTCGCCGCTAGATCGTTAACTTTACTACCATACTTTCCACAACCTGTTGTTGATAACTACAGTTATTCTTTTGTGGCTGTGCATTAACCGTGAAAAAACTAATTCAAAAATGGAATAACTTTTTTTATTGAGTTTTTTCTATTTTTTCCAAATTTCTTCACACAGTTATTTTTAAGGATATCGTCATTTTTTCCCACAATTATCCTTCCGTGAAACACTTACTAATACAGGATAAAACCGAGTTTTCCACAGAAATTGACTACTTAATAACTACCACCATAAATTCATATATATACTTAATATAAATATTTTAAATTAATAGTGAAGGATATTTTTTGAAATAAAAAAGGCCGCATAAAGCAGCCTTTAGTTTTTGTGTTAGGTGGAATTAAATATCGAGGTTAGCAACCGCCAATGCATTGGTTTCAATAAAGTGTCTGCGCGGCTCTACAGCATCCCCCATAAGGCAGGTGAATATCTGGTCAGCGGCAATGGCATCATCAACCGTCACGCGCAGCATACGGCGACTGGCAGGGTCCATGGTGGTCTCCCATAACTGATCGGGGTTCATCTCACCCAAACCTTTGTAGCGCTGAATGGTATGGCCCTTGCGCGACTCATCCATCAACCACTCCAAAGCCTGTTTGAAATTGGTAGCAGGGGAGGTCTTTTCACCGCGTTTGATATAGGCGCTGTCTTCCAACAAGCCCTGCAATTGCTGGCCGAGTTTAACAACCTGTTGATATTCACCCGAAGCAAAGAAGTCGCGCTCCAATAAATGCTCCATTGGTACACCGTGTGCGGTGATGCGCACAGCAGGTAGAAACAAGTTTCGCTCTTTATCTTCGTACACATTCACATCAAAACGGTGGCTGCCGTTAGCAGTTTGCTCCAATACCGTTTGTAGCTGTTCGCACCAAGCTTGCACCGCTTCGCGTTGACTCAGTTGTGCAACGGAGAGGGCGGGTTGGTCAATCAAAGTCTCTAACACAGCGGGCGGGTAGAGGCGTGATAAGCGATCGATAATTGCCATTACACTGCGATATTCATTCACTAGGGTTTCCAGTGTTGCGCCACTAATGCCTGGCGCCTGCGCGTTGACATGCAAACTCGCACCATCCAATGCTGCTTGTGTTAGATAGTTTGTTAGCGCTTGCTCATCTTTAAGGTATTGATGTTGCTTGCCTTTTGCAATTTTATACAGTGGTGGTTGCGCGATATAGATATGTCCGCGCTCGATCAACTCTGGCATTTGGCGGAAGAAGAAAGTCAGTAGCAGGGTGCGGATGTGCGAACCGTCGACATCGGCATCCGTCATGATGATGATGCTGTGGTAGCGCAATTTAGCCGGATCAAACTCATCTTTACCGATACCGCAACCCATGGCCGTAATCAGCGTGCCAACTTCTTGCGAGGAGAGCATTTTGTCGAAGCGCGCTTTCTCTACATTCAGAATTTTGCCTTTCAAGGGGAGGATGGCTTGCGTGCGGCGGTCGCGACCCTGTTTGGCCGAGCCGCCCGCTGAGTCACCTTCCACTAAATACAATTCAGAGAGGGCTGGGTCTTTCTCTTGGCAATCTGCCAATTTTCCAGGCAGCCCAGCAATATCCAAAGCACCTTTGCGGCGTGTCATTTCACGGGCTTTACGCGCAGCTTCGCGAGCGCGAGCCGCGTCAATGATTTTACTGATGATCGTTTTTCCAGCGGCTGGATTTTCTAATAGGTATTCTTCAAATTTTTCATTCATGGTGGAGGCAACCACATTGGTCACTTCCGAAGACACTAACTTATCTTTGGTCTGGCTAGAAAATTTAGGATCTGGCACTTTTACGGAGACGATGGCAGTTAAACCTTCGCGCATATCTTCGCCGCTAGTGTTTATCTTTTCTTTCTTGAGTAAACCTTCTTTCTCCATGTAATTATTGAGCGTACGAGTTAATGCCGTACGAAAACCCTGCAAATGCGTGCCACCATCGCGTTGGGGAATATTATTGGTGAAGCAGTACACATTCTCCTGATAGCTATCGTTCCATTGCAAAGCTACTTCTACACCAATACCGCTGGCTTGTTCACTTTGTGGAACTAAAAAATGAAATACATTGCTCAAGGGTGTTTTATTGGTATTTAGGTAACTAACAAACGCTGCTAGGCCACCTTCGTACTGAAAAACTTCTTCTTGCCCACTGCGCTCATCTTTCAAAACGATGCGAACACCGGAATTCAAGAAAGATAACTCACGCAGGCGCTTGGCTAAAATATCGTAATGAAAGTTGTTGTTTTCAACGAAGATATCCGTATCGGGTAAGAAAGTGACTTCCGTACCACGCTTATCGGTTTGCCCAGTGATTTTCATCGGCGAAGTAGGAATGCCGTCTACTTCAACTATTTCACGATCAATGACAGCGCCTCGGCTAAATTCCAGTGTATGCACTTTGCCATCACGCCGCACAGTGAGCCGCAGGAACTTACTCAACGCATTGACACAGCTGACGCCAACGCCGTGTAAACCACCAGAAACTTTATAGCTGTTTTGGTTGAATTTGCCGCCTGCGTGTAAGCCAGTCAATGCAATTTCGGCAGCGCTGCGCTTGGGCTCATGTTTATCATCCATCTTTACGCCCGGTGGAATACCACGGCCGTTATCGGAAATAGTGATGGAGTTATTGGTGTGGATTGTGATGCGGATATCGTCGCAGTAACCTGCTAAAGACTCATCGATCGAGTTATCAACAACCTCAAATACCAGATGGTGCAGACCTGTGCCGTCAGATGTGTCCCCGATATACATACCTGGGCGCTTGCGAACAGCCTCTAAACCTTCCAATTGCTGAATACTGGAGGAATCGTAACCGCCGTTATCTTCCAGTGCGTTGGTTTGTTCTACTTCTTCGCTCATCGTCACTACCTTTAACTTCCTGCTGCAACAAAAGAAGGTGAGGCTAAATTACTGACTCGACCTTGTTCCACGTGAAACCATTGTGTTTCTGGTGTATTGGGCCAACAATCCAATAAACTTTCTGGATCAGTGGCAGTTACAAAAACTTGGCTGCGCATTACGCTGAGTTGTTGACATAAGAGCCGTCGTTTTTGCATATCTAACTCTGCTGGCAAATCATCTACTAAATAGATACAGGTTTTGCCGGTTATTTCATGTAACAAAACCCCTTGGGCTAAACGCAAAGCACAGGCCAATAATTTTTCTTGTCCACGAGACAGCACATCTTCTGCTGCTCGTCCCCCAATCTGTATTACTAAATCTGCGCGCTGTGGACCGCTATGCGTATTGCCGTGTAGCGTATCCCGCTCTCGTTCTTTATGAAGCACTTGATCCAAGGAAACCCCATCAGCCCAACCTCGGCGGTAATGAATTTCCGGTTTTTCTAAGTCGATCAAAGCCCCCAATAAATGCAAAAAAATAGGCCGCAGGCGTTGAATATAGTGCGCGCGCATCACATCCACTTTCTCTGCGCAGAGCGCTAATTCTGCATCCCAAGGTGCAATTTCTTGCTCTGCTATTCTACCATTATTGGCCTTACCACGGCGCAGCAAGATATTGCGTTGCTTGATGGCTTTCTGGATGCGTCGCCAATGAAACAGGAATTCTTGTTCCACGTGAAACACACCCCAGTCCAAAAACTGCCGCCTAACCTTGGGGCCACCTTCTAATAGAGAGAAGGATTCAGCGTCGATAAGTTGCAGGGGTAGGGCATCAGCCAGTTGTGAAGCAGAGTGAACAGGGTTGCCATTGATTTTGAACAGTTGTTGTTCACTGCGTGAACGCATCACACCCATGGTAGAGTTATCGGCCATTTCGGCAAACACAACACAGCGTGTAGCTAAATGATTGATAGCGGTATTGAACTGAGCGCTGCGAAAAGAGCGTGCTCGCGCCAAGATAAACAGCGATTCCAACACGCTGGTTTTGCCGCTGCCATTGGCACCCGTAAGCACATTGATCGTGCCGCAGTGGGGGATTAGCACTTGCTCTAAATTGCGCACCCCATTGATTTGTAAGCGTTTTATGGTCACAGCCAGCAGTCGTAGTTTACGCTTGCTGCGAGGATTTTAAGAAAGAAGTAAAGGCCAAAACTTACAGACGCATCGGCATAACAACATAGAGCGCATCGGAGTTATTGGCCGATTCCACCAGCGCGCTGCTATTAGCATCCGCTAGAGAAATACGCACGGAATCGCCACCTAGTGCATTGAGTACATCGACCAAGTAGCTGACATTGAAGCCAATTTCAAAGCCGGCACCTTCGTAATCGATAGTGACGATTTCCTCGGCTTCTTCTTGCTCGGGGTTGTTGGCTACCAAGGTGAGTTGGCTGGGTTCTAAAATCAGGCGCACACCGCGATATTTTTCGTTAGACAAAATGGCGGCGCGAGCGAAAGCCTGACGCAATTCCTGACGCACAGCTTGAATCAAATTGCCGCCGCCGCGTGGCAGTACGCGTTCGTAGTCAGGGAATTTACCGTCCACCAATTTGGTGGTGAAAGTGAAGTCGTCGGTTTGAGCGCGTAAATGGTTGCTGCCGAGCAGCACGCGCACCTGCGCATCGCTGTCTGCCAGAAAGCGCACTAATTCCATCACGCCTTTGCGCGGCAGAATCGATTGTCGCGCCGTTGCGCCTTCAATGGCTGTTTGCAAAGTACACAGCGCCAAGCGGTGACCGTCGGTGGCCACTGTACGGATAAACTCCGGCGTGATTTCCAGCAGCATGCCATTTAGGTAGTAGCGCACATCTTGCTGCGCCATGGAGAAAGATACGGCGTCGATTAAGCGTTTGAGCTGTTGTTGCTCCAGCGAAAAACTCAGTGTATTCGGACTGTCTTCCACCGCAGGAAATTCAGAGGCGGGCAGGGTGGATAGCGTGAAACGGCTGCGGCCAGATTTTATCGTAACTCGTTGATTTTCAAGAGAAAAATTAACTGGCGTGCTATCGGGCAGTGATTTGACGATGTCTAATAACTTGCGTGCAGGCACTGTGATTTCACCGGCTTGAATTTCGTCATCCACACGCACGCGACCCACCAACTCCACTTCGAGGTCGGTACCAGTCATCGCCAGCTCGCCTTCGCGCAGTACCAGCAACAGATTGTTCAACACGGGTAGTGTTTGGCGGCGTTCGACTACACCTGCAACCAATTGCAAAGGTTTCAAAAGGGCTTCGCGCTGGATAGTGAATTGCATGTGTTCGGCTCCCGATGCCTGAATGATTTAGCGGCGTATTTTGTCAGTGTTATGGCGTTCTGTCAGTGCTTTATGTTTGTTTTATGTGGTCAGCGCGCGCAGTAATTTTTTGTAGTCTTCGCGCATGTCGGCGCTGCTGTCGCGTAACTCTTTTATTTTACGACAAGCGTGCAACACTGTGGTGTGATCGCGTCCACCAAAAGCATCACCAATTTCTGGCAGTGAATGATTGGTCAGTTCTTTGGATAAAGCCATGGCCACTTGTCGCGGACGCGCTACCGAGCGATTGCGTCGTTTTGCCATCAAGTCGCTGGTTTTGATTTTGTAGTATTCAGCAACGGTAGATTGAATGTTCGTGATGCTGACTAATTTATCTTGCAGCGCCAACAAATCTTTTAACGATTGTTTAATTAAATCGACATCAATAGGCAGACCGGTAAATTTTGCGTGAGCAATCACACGATTTAATGCGCCCTCTAAGTCACGCACATGAGAACGAATACGCTGCGCAATAAAAAATGCAGCATCGGATGATAGCCGTACACCCGCTTCATCGGCTTTTTTAATCAAAATAGCGACGCGTGTTTCCAACTCTGGCGGTTCAACAGCGACGGTTAACCCCCAGCCAAAGCGTGAGCGCAAGCGTTCTTCTAAACCATCAATTTCTTTGGGATAGCGATCACTGGTAACAATAATTTGTTTTCCACCTTCAAGCAGGGCGTTGAAAGTGTGAAAAAATTCTTCTTGTGATTGATCTTTGCGTGCAAAAAATTGAATGTCATCGATCAGTAGAGCATCAACGGAACGATAAAAGCGTTTGAACTCTGACATGGCTTTTAATTGCAGCGCTTTAACCATGTCGGCAACAAAGCGTTCGGAATGCAAATACACCACACGCGCTTTGGGATTTTTTGCGAGTAGTGCGTTTCCTACGGCATGCATCAAATGTGTTTTACCTAAACCCACGCCCCCGTAAATAAACAGAGGGTTATAAGAGCCGCCAGGATTTTCTGCCACTTGTAAGGCTGCGGCGTGTGCTAACTGGTTTGATTTGCCTTCGACAAAATTGCTGAATGTGTTGTTGGGGTTGATGTTGCTTTCGTGGCTCAAGCTACCCTCTACTTGAGGCATATTGGGCAGGACGATGCGAGATACGGCAGTAGGTGCTGAGGAATGAAGCGTAATGGGTGTAGGGGCAGGTTCAACAGTACCCGCGCTCACAGGAGTGGCTGACACCGGTTCAGAGCTTGCTGCGCTTGCGATAAATAAAGGGCGAGCGCCGGTAGATGAAACCTGTACCACGACATCAACAATGCACTCGACGCCTTCGCGCTCACAAGCTTCTCGACATAAATCCTGTATGCGAGACAAATACTTACTGCTTACCCAGTCAGCAATGAAGCGGTTAGGAGCCGCAACCGTCAGCTGTCGAGTATTCGATTCGTTGGGCTGCCACTGCAGAGGGCGGATCCAAGTATTGAAGTGTTGGCCGGGCAGCTCATCTTGTAAGCGAGAAAGGCAGTGACTCCATAGGGCTTGCATAGTCGTCCTAAAGTAAAAAAGAGGGGCGAAACAGACCGGTTTTGCAGACGGGTTATCCACAGAAAGCCTTAGGGCAGGCATTATGGCGTATTTATAGAGGGACTCAAGGGAAAAACCTGCTTGAAAGATGAGAATAATCTGTGGATAAAGTGTTGTTTTACACACAGGAATGATTCATTGACCATTATTATGGTTAGGTGTTGTCAGTGTTGGCTCTGTTCTGTAGAATGCCGCCTCTTTTTTATCGACGCTGCACCTGTACGGTGGGGCGCCAGTTCCACAGACAGTTAATAGGTGCAGCCATGAGCAAGCGTACATTCCAACCTAGCGTTCTGAAGCGTAAGCGTACACACGGTTTCCGTGCGCGCATGGCTACCAAGAATGGCCGCATCGTATTGAGCCGTCGTCGCGCCAAAGGCCGCAAACAGCTGACGGTCTAATCGCTGTCACGCCGCGACACACAGCCACAGGCTTTCGTGTGTCCACTGACGATCAACCCGCTGGCGTGCTGCCAGTGGGTCAAGTAAACGCAACCCTCCCCCCCTCGATTTCCAGCCTTCGATTCAGTAAGCAGCAGCGCCTGTTGTTGCCACAAGAATTTAAAGCGGTGTTTGATCACAACACGCTGAAAGCCTCGCACCCATCACTTTTGCTACTAGCCAAAATACAAATCAACGGCTCGGCGCGCTTGGGTTTGGTGATCGCCAAAAAACATGTGCGCCTCGCCGTACAGCGCAATCGCGTCAAACGATTGTTGCGAGAAAGTTTTCGCCATCATCAGCAAGCATTATTTGGCTTGGATATTGTGGCTCTGGCGCGTCCAGGCTTGGGGAAATTGGATAACACGCAAATGAAAGCGCTGTTTGATACGCAGTGGCAGCGTTTACTGAAGCAGAAAAAAAAGCAGCAGGAAAACGCATGAGTGGTGCGCTGAAAAAACCCGCTTTAGCTATCTTGCGTTTTTACAGTGACGGTATCAGCCCATTGCTACCGCATCGCTGCCGTTTTCACCCCAGCTGTTCGCGCTATACGCATGAAGCCATTGAAAAGCATGGCTTAGCTAAAGGCTCTTACCTTGGTGCAAAGCGCATCCTAAAATGCCACCCTTGGCACGCGGGTGGTTTTGATCCTGTGCCAGATGCGCCAACACCTCCTTCTTCTAACCAACCGTAGATTTTAATGATGGATTTTCAACGCCCCGTTTTGATTGTCGCTATAGCTGCTGTTTCACTGATGCTGTTGGTGGAGTGGAATAAATTTCAGCAGGTGCATAAACCTGTGCAGGCCAACGCGGAACAAATTGCGAACACAGAATCGCCCGCGCTGAGTGATACACCAGCAACACCGGTTACGAACACTTCGGAAGCGCCCGCAGCACCCGATGCCGTTACAGCAGCGGCAGCACCAACAAGCGCGACATTCGATGCCGCAAAAATTATTGATGTTTACAGTGATAAATTGCATTTGAAAATCGATACCGAAGGTGGCGATATTGTGATGGCCGCGCTGCGCGACTATCCGGCAAAAATCAACGAGCCCGAGCATCCTTTTGTGGTGTTAACGCGCACCAACACCAATACCTATATCGCGCAAAGTGGTTTGATTGGCGATAACGGTATCGATAAAGGTAACGAGCGCCCGAAATACATTGCGCAACAAACGCGCTACGACTTGGCAGAAAATGCTGAAACCTTAGTGGTGGATTTGCAGCTTGCCGATACAACGGGCGCGAACATTATTAAACGCTACACACTGCAACGCGGCGAACATTTGGTGCAAGTGTCTTATGTGGTGAAGAACACAACGCAGCAACCGTGGAGTGCCTATTTTTACGGGCAAATCAAGCGCGACACACATCAACCCGTAAGCACGGGCGGCGCGATAGGCATCAGTCCATTTCTTGGTGGCGCAACAACAACGGCTGAAAAAAATTATTTGAAAATGAGTTTCAGCGACATGGCAAAAGAGCCGCTGAAAGAAAAAAGAACCGGCGGTTGGATTGCTATGGTGCAGCATTATTTTGTCAGTGCATGGATTCCTGATGCCGCTGCCGCTAATAGCTTTTTCACCAAGCACGACGAAAAAAATGATATGTATTTTCTCGGTTTCACTGGGCCGCGCATGGAAGTGGCGCCCGGTGCAGAAGCTAGTGTCGGCGCACAATTTTATGTCGGCCCAAAAGATGTGAAGCGTTTGGAAAAATTAGCGCCGTATTTAGATCTCACTGTGGATTACGGCGTGTTGTGGTGGATAGCCAAACCGCTGTTTGCCTTAACGCATTGGATACACTCCTTGGTAGGCAACTGGGGCTTGGCGATTATTGGTTTGACGCTGTGCGTAAAAGCAATTTTCTTGTGGCCATCGGCACTGAGTTATCGCTCGATGGCGGTGATGAAAAAGCTCGCGCCGAAAATGCAAGAAATGAAAGAAGCGTACGGCGACAATCCGAACAAGTTACGCGAAGAAATGTTCAAGCTGTATCAAAAAGAAAAAGCCAATCCGATGTTGGGCTGTTTGCCTATGATTATTCAAACGCCGGTATTTATCGCGTTGTATTGGTCATTGATGGAAAGTGTAGAGCTGCGCCAAGCGCCGTTTTACGGCTGGATAGTCGATCTCTCGGTGCAAGACCCTTATTTCGTGTTGCCGATTTTGATGGGTATTTCCATGTGGGTGCAGCAGAAGTTGAATCCGCCAGCGGCTGATCCTATGCAACAAAAAGTGTTTCAGTGGATGCCGATTATTTTTACCGGCATGTTTTTGTTTTTCCCCGCCGGTCTCGTGTTGTACATGTTGGTCAATAACTTGATCTCTATGTCGCACCAATTCTGGGTTTATCGCTCGCTGGAAAAAGCGCAGGCAAAATAAACATGATGCTGGATCGCGACACCATCGCCGCCATTGCCACCGCCCCTGGCAAGGGTGGTATCGGTGTGGTGCGTTTATCCGGCGCAAAAGCCAAAGCGATCGGCGAAGCCATCACACAAAAAACACTACAGCCGCGCCGCGCTTTTTTTTGCGCGTTTTTAGATGCCAACGGCGTAATCGACGAAGGTATCGCGCTGTATTTTGCCGCTCCGGCCTCGTTTACCGGGGAAGATGTGGTGGAGCTGCAAGGCCACGGTGGGCCGCAAGTGTTAAATCTTCTTTTGCAGGCTTGCGTGCAACACGGCGCGCGTATTGCCCGTGCGGGTGAATTTTCTGAGCGCGCGTTTCACAATGAAAAAATCGATCTCGCGCAGGCAGAGGCGATTGCCGATTTAATTGATGCCGGTTCTGCACAAGCGGCGCGCAATGCACTGCACTCCTTGCAGGGTGTGTTTTCCAACGCGGTGCATGAGTTGGTGGAGCAGTTGTTGCGCTTGCGTATGTATGTGGAAGCGGCGCTGGATTTTCCCGAAGAAGAAATCGATTTTCTCGCCGATAAAACCGTTGCTGCGCAACTCGCTGCCGTTGTTGCGGCAACAGATGATGTGTTGCAAGAAGCCAAGCAGGGCGCAGTGATTCGTGAAGGGCTGCAAGTCGTGATCGCGGGCAAACCCAACGCCGGTAAATCCAGTTTGCTGAATGCGCTGGCGGGGCGCGATGCCGCTATCGTCACCGACATAGCCGGCACCACGCGCGATGTGTTGCGCGAGCACATTGCTATCGATGGTCTGCCGCTACACATCATCGACACCGCCGGTTTGCGCGACAGCGATGATATCGTCGAACAAGAAGGCATTCGTCGCGCGTGGGCAGAAATTGAACGCGCCGATTTGGTGTTGTTGTTGGTTGATAGCAGTAAAACCACGGAAAAGCAGCCGGATATTTTGTGGCGCGAAGTCACACCGCACGCGCGCCCTGCCGTACCAACGCTCGTGGTGCAAAACAAAATCGATGTTAGTGGTTTGTCGCCGGAAGCCGCGCAAGACAGCGTTTGCGTCTCGGCAAAAACGGGCGCGGGGATAGCCGATTTGCGTGCGCGGCTGCGTCAGCAGGCGGGTCTCAGCAGTGCAGGCGAAGGGCGTTACAGCGCGCGCGCGCGACATGTGGATGCGCTGCAACGCACAGCCGATTTGTTGGTGCAAACTCAGCAGCGGTTTCACGCAACGGGCGCGGGTGAGTTGCTAGCGGAAGACTTAAAACTGGCGCAAAACTATTTGGGTGAAATTACCGGCGCGGTGAGCAGCGATGATTTGCTGGGCAAAATTTTCGGTAGTTTTTGCATAGGAAAATAAGCATGCGCATTTTTTATAAACTGCTCAACCCGATGATTAGCACGGTGCTGCGCTATCCGCTGCACGGCATGTTGAGTCGCAGTATTATGCTGATCACCATGACCGGCAGAAAAAGCGGCAAAACCATCACCACGCCGGTGCGTTATGTGCGCCGCGGTGACATGATTCTCTGCTTCACCGTGAAGGATATTCGCTGGTGGCACAATTTGCGCGGCGGAGCAGAAGTGTCGCTACTCATCCAAAGAAAAACCAGCGCTTATCATGCCTGCGTGTTGGAAAATGATATGGATCGCGTATTGGATCATCTGCGCTATTATTTTGCCAAGTTTCCACGCGATACGATGATCTACGGCGTAAAACACAATCGCGATGGCAGTTTGAACGAAAAAACTTTACAGCGCGCTGCGGTAGATATGGTGGTTGTTGAATTCACACCTGAAGCGGCACAATAAATTGAAATAAAAACATTCAGAATGAAAGGAATTATTGTATGAAAAAAACGCTGATCGCCATTCCAGTTTTACTCGTACTCGCTTACATCGTGGCGCTGCCCTACATCACCGTTTATCAAATTCGCGATGCAGTAAAAAATCACGATAGTTCTGCATTGTCTGATCACATTGATTACCCCAGCGTGCGCCAGAGTTTGAAAGATCAGTTGAATGCGATGCTGATGGGAAAAATGCAAGGCGATGATATGAAAGACAATCCCTTCGCTGCGCTCGGCATGGCGTTTGCGGGACCCATCGTCGACAAGATGGTGGATGCTTATGTCACACCGGCGGGCGTTGCGCAGTTGATGGCCGGCGAAAAACCTTCGCTTAAGAAAAAGAACCCCACTGTTATGCCGACAGACGGCGCCACAATAGATGCAGCCAGCGAACCTGAAAAAGAAAAACCGTTAGATGATGTCGCGCTGGGCTACAAATCCAGCAATCGTTTTGAAGTGGAAGACAAGAAAAAAGGCTTGCGTGTTGTGCTGCGCCGTCAGGGTTTGGATTGGAAAGTGGCGGAGATTATTTTGCCGGAGGAAGAATAAAAATTACCGGCTTGTTATACAGATTCAAGCTCTTTCAGGCTTTTGTTTTGTTGGTTTTTCCAAGCGGTTAAACCGTTTGCTTGACCGCCCTGAATAACAGCGGCGGCGGCACTTGCGCTGGTAAACTCAACGTCTTTTACAAACTTAAGATGATCTCCATTTTCAACGAGACTACCTTCGGACATCAGCTTCTCTCGAAGATTCGTTGCCCATGGATATTTTGTTGAGGAGTCTCTTGGTGTTAATACAGCTTGGGACTCTTTTAACACAACAATTCCATTGGGCGTTAAATAACCCATTGCCTTAACCCCTTTTATTTCACAAGACAGCAAATCTTTAGGCGAGGCTTTTTCTTCTACAGATATAGCGGGAACCAAAAGTTCCACACCAAGCGCAGGAAGAAGTTGTTGCATTTTCTCTAGGAAAACCTCCATTTCCTCACGATCAGATTCCGGCAGTTTTGAGCCGCTACCCTGACTGTTTTTAATGACAGCTCTGCCTGCGTTTTTGGCAATTTCGATTAAGCGACCTTCACAGTATCTAATGTGCGCTTTGGTTAGATTTTCGTCTTTGCTTATGAAAAAAACTATTTGATTCCAAAAGTCTTTTTCGAGATGGCTTTTGACCCTGTCTTTAATAGATTCTGCTTCTCCAATATACAGAGCTGGATTGCCTGTATCGGGGTCACTACCTGTTAAAAAGTAAATGCCTGAATTACTTGATTCCGTTCTTGCTAAGACACCATCAAATTCACTTCTTGGTCCAGCAACAGCTTTCCCTGTCCAATTTGAGAGCTCTGCAGTTCGCAGTCTTTTGGGGTCGCCATGCGCTAAAAATATTTTTATAGTGGCACTAGCCATGATTTATTCCATGTTTCGATTTACACAAAGGCAACTACAATCCCTTACGGCTCTGTTCTATATCATCCGTAAGCCGCGCTTTTATCAGTGATTGATAAGACATGTCTCTTTACTTGTCAGTTGAGAGCTGAGCTAACGCACAACAACCAACCTCAAACAACACTACATTGACGCAGGCTGTTTGAGGTGTCCGCCTAGGGTTGTTATCAACCCGCCTGTGCTAACTGCACCACTTGTGGCTTGGTCGGGTTATTAAACTCCGCCAACAATTGTTGTTCTTTCACGCGTACGCGAGCGATGTGTTCATCTTTCACCACATCGTAGCCGCGAATTTCTTCTGGCAATTTTGCGATTTTGATGGCGGTGGCGTAGTTGTCTGCGTTGAGTTTTGGCAACAACACTTCGTTGACCAATTGCTCGTAATGCGTGATCAACTCGCGCTCCATTTTGCGGTGTGGGAAGTAGCCAAAAATATCGAATGGCGTGTTGCGCAGGAATTTGAATTTCGCTAACACTTCAAACGCTTTGAACATACCTTCGTTGAAAGTAGTTTTTTTGTAACGACCAGTGAGCGGATCGCGGCGCGACAACAATGGCGGTGCGAGATGCACTTCTAACTCGTAGTCGCCCTCAAATTGTTTTTCCAAGTTTTTGCGGAATTCGCCACTGCTGTACAAACGCGCAACTTCATACTCATCTTTGTAGGACAACAATTTCGAGTAGTAGGTTGCTACCGCTTTTGCCAACTCGTCGCTGCCGAATTTTTCTTTTTCCACGGCGGCTACTTTTTCGACCAGCGCCTTGTATTTTTCTGCCAGCGCGGCGTTCTGGTAGCCGGTGAGATGCGTCATGCGATGCGCGATCAATTCGGGCAGAGTTTTCGGTTTGACTTCCAACTCGCCCATCATTTGTGGACGCGCCGCTTCCAACACTTTGCTCATGTCGTGTGCCGCCATGCGTCCCCATTGGAAGGTGCGCTTGTTCATTTCCACCGACACGCCGTTCATTTCGATCGCTTTCATAATGGATTCCAGCGACAGCGGGATGAAGCCTTTTTGCCACGCAAAACCGACTTGGAACAAGTTGGAGGCAATCGCATCGCCGAACAGCGCGGTGGCTAATTGCGCAGCGGGAATCACGAAAGTGTGTTCAACACCGGCGTTGTTTTGCAGCGCTTTTTCCATGGTCGAGCTGGACAAATCCAAGTTTGGATTGGAGGCAAACTCGCTGGTCGGTGCGACAAAACTATTCACCACCAAGTTGGTGCGACCTTTCTGAATTTTGGATATCGCTTCCATGCCGGCAGTAACCACAATATCGCAACCGAGAATTAAATCGGCACGCTGTGTCGCGATGCGCACGGCGTGCAAATCTTCTGGCGTTTTGCCGATACGAATGTGGCTAGTGACAGGACCGTTTTTCTGCGACAGACCCACCACATCCAAACAAGAAACACCTTTGCCTTCCAAATGCGATGCCATACCGAGCAGCGCGCCGATGGTAACTACGCCAGTGCCGCCGATACCGGTGATCAAAATGTTAGAAGGCTGTTCCAAACTCGGCAGTGTTGGTTGCGGAATATGTGCAAACAGATCCGCTTCCAATTGCGCGGTGGCTGCGCCTTTTTTCATTTTGCGTGGTTTGCCACGATGCACAGTGACAAAGCTCGGGCACATACCTTTCGGGCAGGAGTAATCTTTGTTGCATGACGATTGATTGATGCGGCGTTTGCGACCGAAATCCGTTTCAATCGGTTCGATGGCGATACAGTTGGATTGCACCGAGCAGTCGCCGCAACCTTCGCACACCAATTCGTTGATAAAGATTCTTTTATCGGGATCAGGAAATTTGCCGCGTTTACGCAAACGGCGTTTTTCTGTGGCACAAGTTTGATCGTAAATGATCACGGTGGTGCCGGGAATCTCACGCAATTCGCGCTGCACCTCATCGAGGTGATCGCGATGATAAAACTCGGTGTGCGGCGGGAATTTGCTGCGGTCGTGTTTTTCAATATCGTCAGAAACGAGTACAACTTTTTTCGCGCCTTCGGAGGTCACTTGATGCGCCACTTCCGGTGCAGTGATTTCGCCTTCCAAATGCGAGCCTTCAATTGGCTGGCCGCCTGTCATAGCGATAGCGCCATTCAACAAAATTTTGAACGTGATATTCACTTTTGCCGCAACGGTGGCGCGAATGGCGAGCAAGCCGGAGTGGAAATAAGTGCCATCGCCCAAGTTTTGGAAAATGTGATTGGTGTTGGTGAACGGCGCTTGACCGATCCACGGTGCACCTTCACCGCCCATTTGGAACAGCGATTTGGTTTTGCGCTCTGGCAACCACACCGCCATGCCGTGACAGCCGATGCCGCCCATCGCAATTGAACCTTCCGGCACATTGGTGGAGGTGTTGTGCGGGCAGCCAGAACAGAAGCTCGGCATACGCATTAAATTGGTTGCACCACTTGCTGCAATCACGCCGCAAGCATTCGGTTTCAAATAATTTTCGATTTGTTCATCAGCAACGCGCTTCAGTAAACGATCACCAATAATGCGTGCAACGGTTGATGCATCCAATTCGCCTTCGGATGGCACTAAGGGTGTGCCCACTTCATCAAATTTGCCAGTCAACAACGGGCGTTTTTCTGCAGGCAAGTTGAACAAAATTTTGGCGATTTGATCTTCCATGAATGAGCGTTTTTCTTCGATGATCAACAGTTCATCGCAGCCGTCAGCAAATTCGCGCAAGCCCTGTGGTTCTAACGGCCAAGTCATCGCCACTTTGTAAATGGCAATGCCGAGTTGTTCGGCGCGCGCCTCATCAACGCCTAATTCTTCCAGTGCGTCGCGCACATCCAAATACGCTTTGCCGGTGGTGACGATACCGAGCTTTTTGTTTTTGCCACCGAGCACCACTTTGTCGAGTTTATTGGCGCGCGCAAAGGCTTGCGCGGCGAGTAAGCGCTGTTGAAATTGTCGTTTTTCTGCAATCAGCGGCATCACGCCAAACGCGCTGCTCAGTGAGCCCGGCTCGACAGTAAAATCTTCCGGTAATTTAATTTCTACGCGATGCGGATCAACATAAATAGATGCTGAAGATTCCACGGTATCGGTGACGCAAATAAAACCAATCCAGCAACCGGAATAGCGCGACATCGCAAAACCGTACAAACCAAAATCGAGATAATCCTGCACGGTGGCAGGGTTCAACACCGGCATCGAAAAATGTAAAAACGCGTGCTCGGATTGATGTGCAATCGTAGAAGATTTTGCACCGTGGTCGTCACCCGCCAAACACAACACACCGCCGTGTTGCGAAGTGCCGCTGTAAGAACCGTGCTTGATGGCATCGCCCGAGCGATCCACACCGGGGCCTTTGCCGTACCAAATCGCAAACACGCCGTCGTATTTCGCGCCGTCAATTAAATTCACTTGCTGCGAACCCCACACGGAAGTCGCCGCTAAATCTTCATTCACACCGGGCTCGAAATGAATGTGATGATCTTCCAAATGTTTTTTCGCATTCCACAACTGCAAGTCGTAAATGCCCAGTGGGCTGCCGCGATAACCGGAAATAAAACCGGCGGTATTCAAGCCCGCTTTTTCATCGCGAATGCGTTGAATGATGGGCAGGCGCACCAGTGCTTGAGAGCCGGTGATAAAAATGCGGCCGGATTCGAGGGTGTACTTATCGTCGAGCGAAACATCTTGCATGAGCAATCTCGGGGCAGGAAAAACGAGGGGGAGAATTGTAGCTGTATATTGTGGCAAAGAGGCCGTGTTTAAAGAGGGAGGAATCAGTCCGCTGAGCTATGCCTACTGCTCCGCCCGCAACAAGGGCACGCTGTTCTGTTCATTGGCGAGCGCGTCTTCCAAGGAAGTGGCGGCTCCAAAATGCAAAGCGCGTTTGATGAACTTCTGCGTGGCGGGATTGCACTCCGCACATTGCAAGGCCAGCTCGCGCGCCTTGGCCATCAGTTTGTCGGCGGGCACGACATGGTTGACCAAGCCGATCTCACCCGCCTCTTTGGCGGTCAGGGCGCGGGCGGTCAGCAGTAGCTCTTGCGCCTTCGCCATGCCGACGATACGCGGCAGTAAGTTGGTGCTCCCTAACCCTGGCATGATGCCCAGCTTGGCGAAGTTGAGGGACAGCTTGGCGTGGTCGGCTGCCACACGCATATCCACCGGCAGGATCATGGTCATACCGATGCCCACCGCATGACCGTTGATGGCGGCGATGGTCGGCTTGGGAAAGTTGGCTAGCTCCAGCGGAAACGAGCGAATCAGCTCTTCATCGCCAATCAAGCGCGTGCCTTCTGGCAAGGGCTTTTGCAGGTAGACGCGATCGGCACCGGCGCAAAAACCGCGCTCGCCCGCTCCCGTCAAAATCACGGCGCGCACCCCCTTATCTTTTTCTGCGGCGCGAAAGGCAGCCACGATTTCATCGCCCATATCGGGGGTGTAGGCGTTGAGCACTTCGGGGCGATTGAGAGTGATTGTGGCGATGTGTTCATCGACGCTGTAGAAAATATGCTGGAAATGCATGGTAGCCATCAAAAAAGGAATGGAAGAACGAGCATCATAGCTGTAAAAAAACTACAAAAAAAGTTTGTGAATCAACGGTCTAGCGTGCATCGTTTTCGGTTTTTCTGTTGGAGCTATCAGTGCTTTTTGTGTATCCTCGCCGCCTTTCAAGCAACATCCAAGGGAGATCCCCATGCGGATTGGCGTTATCAAAGAAACGGCAGCCGGTGAAAACCGTGTTGCAGCCACGCCGGAGACGGCAAAAAAATTCACCGCACTCGGCTACGAAGTCGTGGTGCAAAGCGGCGCGGGTGTTGCGGCGAGTTATCCCGATGAGCAGTACACCGCAGCGGGCGCGAGCGTTGCATCCTCTGCAGCAGATGCTGTGAAAGATGCCGACATCGTATTAAAAGTTGTCGCGCCAACGGCTGAAGAAGCGGGCTTGATGAAATCAGGTGCGATTGTGCTGGCGGCATTTGCACCGCACGCGAATGACAATCTCGATACTTACGCAGCAAAAGGTTTAACTTGTGTAGCGATGGAGTTGATTCCTCGTATTACGCGCGCGCAAAGTTCAGACATTCTTTCTTCGCAAGCGAATGTCGCCGGTTACAAAGCGGTGTTGATGGCGGCGAATGAATATCAACGCATGTTCCCGATGTTGATGACCGCAGCGGGTACGGTAAAACCGGCGCGCGTCGTTGTGCTCGGCGTGGGTGTTGCCGGTTTGCAAGCGATTGCCACGGCGAAGCGTTTAGGTGCAGTGGTTGAAGCGTCAGATATGCGTCCTGCGGCGAAAGAACAAGTGGAATCACTCGGCGGTAAATGGATGGATGTGCCGATGAGTGAAGAAGAAAAAGCCAAAGCGCTGGGCACGGGTGGTTACGCGTGGGTGCCGTCGCCAGAGTATGTGCGCGATCAAGCGGTCGTGGTGGATAAATCGGTCAGCAATGCCGACATCGTTATCACTACCGCGCAAATTCCTGGCCGCAAAGCGCCGGTGTTGGTGAAAGCAGAAACCGTTGCAAAAATGAAACCCGGTTCAGTGATTGTCGATATGGCCGCATCAACGGGTGGCAATGTTGAAGGTTCAGAGTCTGGCAAAACAGTCACCACAGCCAACGGCGTAAAAATTATTGGCGAAACCAATATTCCCGCTTTGGTTGCTGCAGAAACTTCTGCGCTGTACGCACGCAACATGGTGAATTTTTTAGAGCCGATGCACGATAAAGAAAGTAAATCGTTGAAGCTCAATCGTGAAGATGAAATGGTGAAGCCGACAATCATTGTCGACGGCGGCCAAGTCATCTACAAAAAGCCTAATTAATTTCAGCGCGGAGAAAAAATCATCATGGAAATTATCACCATTTTCGTGCTGGCAATTTTTGTCGGCTACTACGTTGTTTGGGGCGTAACGCCCGCACTGCACACGCCATTAATGGCGGTGACCAATGCGCTGTCGAGCATCATTATTGTCGGCGCGATGCTGCAAGCGGTGTATATCCCTGCCGCTGACGGCACGCTGCAAGCCATCACGCCCACCAGCGTACTCGGTGCGGTGGCGGCTTTTCTTGCCAGCATCAATATTTTTGGCGGTTTCGCTGTTACCGGACGCATGCTCGACATGTTCCGTAAGAAAAAGAAATAAGGGGACGCACTCATGGAAACTATTGCTCATTACGCAAACTGGGCGTACCTGATTGGTGCTGTTCTTTTCATTTTGACGCTGCGTGGTTTGTCATCGCCTTCTTCGGCCATTATGGGAAACCGTTACGGCATGATCGGTATGGCGCTAGCGGTATTGGCGACTTTCTTTGTCGCACCCAATCCCAATGTGGGTTTGATCTTGGCTGCTATGGCAGCGGGCGCAGCGCTGGGTATTTTTCGTGCACGCACGGTGCCGATGACACAAATGCCAGAAACGGTTGCCCTGATGCACTCGCTCGTCGGTTTGGCGGCAGTGTTGATTGCGATTGCTGCGGCACTGCACGAAGGTATGCAACACGATGCGATTCACCGTTTTGAATTGTTTGTCGGCTGCTTTATCGGTGCGATTACTTTCAGTGCGTCGGTGTTTGCTTTCGGCAAATTGGCAGCCAAAAAATGGGCGAAATCGCTGCACGGTAGCTGGGTAAAAGTGGTGCAAGCGACATTGGCTCTTGTGATGTTGGCCAGTGGCGTGCATTACTTTCTCACAGAAAGCATGACGACATTTTGGATTATGACCGGCACAGCGATTGTGTTGGGCTATTTTTGGATCGCGCCTATCGGTGGCGGTGATATGCCGGTGGTGGTGTCATTGTTGAACTCATTCTCTGGTTGGGCCGCTGCAGGTATCGGCTTTACGCTGAGCAACTCCATGCTGATTATCGCGGGCTCCTTGGTGGGTTCATCCGGTGCAATTCTTTCTTACATTATGTGCCGTGCAATGAACCGCTCACTGTTTAATGTATTGTTCGGCGGCTTTGGCGCGGCAGCTGCTGGTGCATCTAGCGATGACGGCAAAGAGAAGAACTACAAATCCGGCTCGCCAGATGATGCGGCGTTTTTGATGGGCAATGCCGATTCCGTGGTCATCGTTCCCGGCTACGGCATGGCGCAAGCGCGCGCACAAAATGCGGTAAAAGAATTGGCGGAAGCGCTGAAAGAAAAAGGCGTGAATGTGCGCTACGCCATTCACCCTGTTGCCGGTCGTATGCCAGGCCACATGAATGTGTTGTTGGCAGAGGCGGATGTGCCGTACGAAGATGTCAAAGAGATGGACGAGATCAACAGCGACTTCCCCTCCACCGATGTGGTGTTGGTTATCGGTGCAAACGATGTCGTCAACCCTGCTGCAAAAACCGATCCATCCTCACCCATTTTCGGTATGCCGATTTTGGAAGCCAACAAAGCGCGCACCGTTATGGTCATCAAGCGCTCTATGGCTGTGGGTTATGCTGGTCTCGACAACGATTTGTTCTACCTCGACAAAACCATGATGATTTTTGGCGATGCGAAAAAAGTGGTCGAAGACATGGTGAAATCCCTCACTGGCAGCGGGCATTGATAACCGCTAAGCTAACAAACAGAACTGAAACCCGCCTTGTGCGGGTTTTTTAACCCGTAAAGGTCAGAGGAGAGAGCACAATGCGTTCACTACACCGTGTTTTTTTATTGGCAGCAATCGTTTCGCTCGGTGCGTGCGGCAAAGAAGATTCACCCACCACAGGCAATGACGCCAATCTTTCTGTCGCAACACAGCAAGCAAAAACACCGTTTCAACATAATGGTGAGTTGCTATCGATCAATGTTGAAAATATGCCACGCTCGGCGTTTGTGGCGGAGCTGTCTAAGCTGACGGGCGCAAACATTACCGTTGATGGTGATAACACACAAACCGTTACTATTCATATCAATGATGCAACGCTCCGCAAAGTATTGAGTGCAGCGTTTATCGATATACCGTATGCCATCAATATGCAGTTTGCTAACTTGCAAGATAGTTTTCCGATAAGCGTGTCTGTCACTCGCTATCAACCAACAGCACAACAGGCGGCAACAGCGCAGTTACCGGCAACAAAGCCGCAAGCAGCCAATCAGCCAACACAAGAAGAAGTACAGAAAATGATGGCAGAGTTGGACGGGGAAGAGCCAGAAATTTCGAGCATGCCAGCTGAAGAACAAGTGAAATATTTTCTATCAAAAAATAAAGAAGATCAGACGTTCATTATTTTTGGTATGGAGCCGACAGCAGCGAATTCTGCGTTAATGGCAAAACTGATTACCAATGAAAATGTCTCCAGCGAAGTCAAACAAGAAATTCTGAGCAATGTTTCAATGGAAGAATACAGCGCAGCGATTGAAATCATTAAACTGGGATTGAGTGAAAAAAATCCGGATGTGGCAATAAAAGCTACGGAAGTTTTATCAGGGCTAGGCTCGGAGGCTGATGTGCCCATGTTGAAAACAGTATTAGAGCAGACAAGCAATGAAGATGTCCGCACAGCAATCAATGACACAATAGAAGCATTATCACCAGTGCAGTGAAATAAACCACAAAGCCTTGCATCGAGGGAGGGAGCCCTCATTTGCGGCATAGAGTGATGTAATCTACGGTTTGTAGGTGATAAAACACTAAGGATGATGTCGCAGTGAAAATAGAAAATAAAATACCTCCCCCTGTCGTGGCTTTTTTGGCTGGTGTTGCTATGTTGTTTTTAGCTGCCGGCACACAGAAGCCCATAAGCACCCTACAAATCATAGGCATCGTACTTTTTTGGATCGCTGGCACGGGTTTTTCAGTCGCTGGGATCTTGTCTTTTCGCAAAGCCAAAACAACAGTAAATCCACTCAAGCCTGAAACAGCAACGCACTTGGTTACATCGGGTGTATACCGCGCAACGAGAAATCCTATGTATTTGGGTTTGGCGCTGGTTTTATTGGCGTGGGCATCTTATTTGGGGTCGGCGTGGACATTGCTAGGTGTTGCGGCGTTTGTTGCCTACATCACTCGTTTTCAAATTGTGCCTGAAGAAAGGGCAATGCTGGTTTTATTCGGGGATGAATTTACGCAGTACACAAAAAAAGTAAGGCGCTGGATTTAGGGACGGTAAATACAGGAACGGATATCAAGAAGCCTATGAGACTAAAGCTGCAAATTATTTTCTTTCTTATTTTTTGCATCCCAGGATTTTCTATTGTTGGCTATTCTACAAAATTAGCATGGAGCACGATGCAACTAGCGAAATCTGGCGTGTTTGAAACGGGCGTCATCATTAAATACGAACGGCCGACATACTCAAGCAGGAGGCCAAAGCTAGGAAGTCGCTTATGTCCAGCTGTTCAATTTAACTATCAGCAGAATCACTACATTTTCTCGGATAGTTGGTGCGTTAAGTCACCTGAAAATTACCCAGAGGGGTCAGCTGTCCCTGTCGTATTTATTCCTGATGCTCCATCAGAGGCACGAATAAATCAGTTCTGGGAGCTTTACGGAGCAAGCTTAATTTCAGCACTGATTGGCATTCCTTGGTTATTGATTGGGATTGCATTGGTCATCCGCGTACGATGAGATTGCGGCTAAGTTTGATTGATGTGCAGAGTGCGAGCTGATTTGGTGCAGTGTCATTTAGAAATAAAAGTGATTCCAGGGTCTTCTCGTACAGAAATAGCGGGTTGGCTAGGTGATGCTTTGAAAATTAAAGTAGCGGCACCACCAGAAAAAGGTAAAGCCAATCAGGCAGTGATTAAATTATTAGCGACATTATTCGGTATTAATGAAGCAGCGCTTACGATTGTTAACGGTGGAACATCGCAGCGAAAGGTGATTGAAATTAAAGGTCTGACTCAACAGCAAATAGAAAAGTTACTACCTTTGAGGGATGCATGAAAAAAAAATTACACCGCAGCATAGCTTTGCTGGCCATGCTGATGTTGCTCGCCTCCTGTACCTCGGTGAAAAAAATAAGTGAGCCAAAACCAGATCCCAACAGTTTTGCTGTGTGGCAGTTGCGCCATCAAACAGAAATAAAAAATTTGGAGCGCTATTTACATGAGCGCAATTTGACAGAAGTGCTACCAACGGCACAGTTGTTGCGCTCCGCGTCTTCTTGGCAGGAGTGCCATGCGGAACCGTTTGTTATGCCGCCGCGCACACAATGGGCATCCATGGCCTCGGTGTTGAAATTGTTACAGCAGCTGAAAAATACTGGTGTTGTCGGTGATGTGGAAGTGTATTCAGGTTATCGCACGCCAACGCTCAATGCTTGCGCTGGCGGTGCGGTGCGTAGTACACATGTCAATAGTTTTGCCTTGGATTTTCGTGTGCTGGGCTCTGAGAGCCGCACAGAAGCGTTGTGTGGTTTTTGGCGCACACAAGGCAAACAATGGAATATGGGATTTAGTGTTTATCCATCGGGCCGTATTCATATTGATACCACGCGCTACCGCACTTGGGGTTCGGATTACACGGGAAAAACCACGGTGTGCAGTATGTTTAGTGAGAAATTAAGTGGATAAAAATACATGACGCATACTGAACAACATCGCTCGCATCGCATCGGCTGGTTGCGCGCTGCCGTTTTAGGTGCGAACGACGGCATTATTTCAACCAGTAGTTTGATCATCGGTATTGCAGCAGCCAACACAACACAAAACGAAATTCTTTTGGTGGGTTTAGCGGGATTGGTTGCCGGTGCAATGTCGATGGCTGCTGGGGAATATGTGTCGGTTAGTTCACAGGCTGATGCGGAAAACGCGGATCTCGCCATTGAAAAAAAATCGCTGCAAGAAAATTTTGCTGCGGAAAAAGAAGAACTTGCCAACATTTATGAAGCGCGCGGTCTTACGCCTGATCTGGCTATACAAGTGGCTGAGCAACTGATGAAGCATGATGCCTTGGGTGCGCATGCACGAGATGACATTGGCATAACAGACGGTGGTCGAGCGCGACCAGTGCAAGCGGCACTGTGGTCAGCAGTCAGTTTTGCAACAGGTTCGCTGTTGCCGTTGTCGGTTGCTTGGTGGGGGCAATTGCAAAATTTAATTCTGCAAGTTGCGGCGTTGTCGCTAATTTTCTTGGCAATTTTGGGTGGAATTTCTGCGCGTATTGGTGGCGCGTCGGTAGTGAAAGCTTCCATAAGAATAACTTTCTGGGGATGTTTGGCGATGATGTTAACGGCGTTAGTGGGGCAGTTATTTGGTGTGGCGGTGTGACAGAGATGTCTGTTTACGATACGACACTCAAATTCGCCTGCGCCAACATCAACCACTTCAAGCTGTGATCATCAAAATTAATTTGTACGCGCGTGCGTGCACCGTTGCCTTCGACATTGAGAATAAACCCATCACCAAAAACAGGATGTGTAACGCGCTGACCAAGATGGAAGCTGCCGTCATCCGTTGTTTGTTGTTGCAAAAACGCCGGCGCTTTGCGCTCGTGATAAACAGGCCGTGTGACCTTGGTGCGCGGTCGCACTTCTTCCAATAATTCGCTGGGGATTTCGCGGATAAATCGTGAAGGTAAATTGAAGGAGTCATTGCCGTACAAACGACGAGACTCTGCGTAAGTGAGATACAGTTTTTTCTCGGCGCGCGTGATGCCGACATAACAGAGGCGGCGTTCTTCTTCGAGTTGCGACGGTTCGTCCATCGACATTTTGTGCGGAAATAAATTTTCTTCCACGCCAGAAATAAATACCAAAGGAAACTCTAAGCCTTTGGCGGAATGCAGTGTCATCAATTGCACGCTGTCGGAATGCGGTTCTGCTTGGGTGTCGCCCGCATCCAACGCGGTGGTGGCGAGAAACTGACCGAGTACAGATTGCTCCTCATCTTCCGCTTCAAAGGCTTTGCAGGCGCCGATCAATTCCTGCAAGTTTTCCACACGGCTTAAGCCTTTTTCACCTTTTTCGTTGCGGTGATAATCCAACAAGCCGCTGGCTGTAATCGCGTGTTCGGCAATTTTGTGCAACGGCTCTTCGCGTGTTTCTACATCCAGTCTTGCGATCAGCGATAAAAACCCGCGCACCGCATTGTTGGCGCGCGCGCTCAGGCTGTCGTTTTGCGTCAAAATTTCTGCCGCTTGCCACAGCGAGCACCACCGCTCACGCGCACAAGCGCGGATGTCTTCCACCGTGCGTTCACCGATGGCGCGTGTCGGCGTGTTGATCACGCGTTCAAACGCAGGGTCGTCGTGGCGGTGTGCGATCAAACGCAAATAGGCGAGTGCATTTTTAATTTCTAAGCGTTCGTAAAATTTTTGCCCGCCGTACACCACATAAGGCAGGCCGCGTTGTAGCAGTGCTTCTTCCAGTGCGCGCGATTGTGCATTGGAGCGATACAGCAGTGCCACATCGCGGCGCGCGCCACCCGCTTCAACCCATGCACTGATACGATCAACAATAAAACGCGCTTCGTCTTGCTCGTTAAACGCGGCGTAGACGGAAATCAAATCGCCTTCCACGCTGTTGGTCCACAACTCTTTGCCCATGCGCCCGCGATTGTTATCGATCACGGCATTGGCAGCTTTCAGAATAGTGGCAGTGGAGCGGTAATTCTGTTCGAGGCGCACGGTGTGCACATTGGTAAAATCGCGCGAAAATCTTTGTATGTTTTCAATGCGCGCGCCGCGCCAGCCGTAAATGGATTGATCGTCGTCGCCCACCGCAGTGACAAAAGTCTCTTGCCCTGCCAACACGCGCAGCCACGCGTATTGAATGGTGTTGGTGTCTTGAAACTCATCCACCAATAAAAACTGAAAACGCTGTTGATAATGTTTTAATAATTCGGGCGCGTTCAACCACAGTTCGTGGGAGCGCAATAACAGTTCGCCAAAATCGACCAAGCCGCCGCGCTCGCAGGCTTCCTCGTAAGCGGCATACACTTTGATCAATGTGTCGCTGTAGAGATCGCCGGTGCGCTGCAAATATTTGGCGCGCTGGCCTTCGTCTTTTTGTCCACCGATGTACCACTGAATTTGTTTCGGCGGCCAGCGACCTTCATCGACTTCCAAATTTTTCATCACGCGTTTGATCAAACGCAGTTGATCGTCGCTGTCGAGAATTTGAAATTGCTCTGGCAACTTGGCTTCGCGCCAATGCATTTTCAGCAGACGATGCGCGAGGCTGTGAAAAGTGCCGACCCACAAATGACGCGACAAGCTACCCAGCATTTCTTCCAAGCGCCCGCGCATTTCTTTCGCGGCTTTGTTGGTAAAAGTGACGGCGAGGATGGCGTGTGGCGGTACATTTTCCACGCGCAACAACCACGCGATGCGTTGCACTAACACGCGCGTTTTGCCGCTGCCCGCGCCGGCGAGAATTAGCTGGTTTTCTGGCGGCGCGCTGACCGCTTCGCGCTGTGCGTCATTAAGGGTGTCGAGTAGCGATGAAATATCCATAGCGGCATTGTAACGGTGTCAGAAACAAAAACCGGAGCCTAAGCTCCGGTCGTTGGTTTTCTTGAGAGGAAGAAATTACTTTTTGTTGCTGCGTTCTTTGGCGATCAAGAAATCTGCCACTTTTAGCATGTTTTCTTGCGAGCCGGCATCGGCTGTAGAAATACGGTATTTGCCGTTGACCACAATTTCAGGCGTGCCTTGTACGCCGTAGCTGCGTGCACGGGCATCGGCTTGACGCGCTTGTGATTGCACAGAGAACGAGTTGTAGGCTTTGCGAATATCCGCTTCTGGCGTGCCGTGATTAACGAACAGCGCCACCACTTCGTTTTCATTGGCTAACGCTTTTTTCTCATCCTGCATGGCTTTGAAAATAATGCTGTGCATGGCATCGAGATTGCCCAATTGTTTCGCGGCGTAGTAAGCACGAGCATGTATTTCCATCGCTGGACGCCAAATAGCTGGCGTGCGTTGATAATCCACATCGCTGGCTAATTTTTTAGCCCAAGGCTCCAGTGCTGCTTCAAAGGTGTAGCAGTGTGGGCAGCCGTACCAAAACACTTCGTTGACTTCGATTTTGTCAGGGTTGGCCGTGTGCACAGGTACCGAGATCACTTGGTAATCTTTGCCAGCAGTGTATTTTTCTGCCGTGGCTTGGGCTTGCGCACTCAGTGACAACAGCGGTGCGGACAGCAATAACAGTGTGGCTAAAATTCTTTTCATGATGAGCTCCAGTGTCTAACAATAAAAAGGCGACTACGCGTCGCCTTTCTGATTCATGTTGCGTTGCAGAGTTCCCTGCGTGCAGTGATTAATGCAAGCCGGCAATGTAGTTGGCGACGGCATCAATTTCTTTGTCGCTCATGCGAGCCACACTGGCGCGCATAATTTTGATGTCACCGTCATTGTGACGACCTTTGTCGGTGTATTCAGAACCGGCGCGAAAATCACGCAATTGTTTGGCGATGTAATCCGCGTGTTGGCCACCCACGCGCGGGAAACCGGCAGGCGCATTGCCAACACCAGTAGGCGAGTGGCAGCCGATACAAGCGGGAATGCCCACTTCTTTGTTGCCGGCGCGATAAATTTTTGCACCCAGCGCCAACATTTCTTTGTCATCTTTTGAGCCGGACAATGACATAGTGTTCTGTGCGTAAAAAGCGGCAATATCAGCCAGATTGGTGTCAGTTAGTTTGTCGAGTTGGCCCGTCATTTCTGGCACTTTGCGCTCGCCACTTTTAATGTCTTGCAATTGCTTCAGCAAATATTTTTCGCTTTGTCCAGCGAGTTTAGGAAAAGTCCCCATTACGCTATTGCCGTCGGCGCCGTGACAGGCAGCGCAGGCCTCTGTTAATGCTTTGCCGGCAGCAGCATCACCTGCCATCACGGGGGCGGCCATCATCAAGCCGAGCACAAGAACACTTTTTCCAATCAGCGATTTCATAGACTCACCACAAGTAGAGCGAAGTTGGCAGATAGCGAACAGCGTCGCGATGCCCCCAAAAAACCGCAGCATTATATACTGCTCCTCCGCTGAACGGAAAAGCACTGTGGTGCTTGGTTGATAGAGATTCCTCCCCCATGACAGTCATTAGCCCCACCGATTTTCGCCGCGCACGCTTTCTTACCAGTGCCGCCAAGCTCTCGCAATGCCCGCCGGATACTGGTGCGGAGGTTGCGTTCGCCGGTCGCTCGAACGCAGGCAAGTCCAGTTGCATCAATGTGCTGACTGACAACCGCCAGTTGGCGCGCGCCAGTAAAACGCCGGGGCGCACGCGCTTGATCAACTTTTTCGCGCTGGATGAAGCGGCAGCACAGCGCTTGGTGGATCTGCCGGGCTACGGCTACGCCAAAGTCTCGCAAGAGATGAAGGAGGAGTGGCAGCAGCATCTGGAAAATTACCTGCGCGAGCGCGAGACCCTGCGCGGTTTGGTATTGCTGATGGATGTTCGCCACCCGCTGAAAGACTTTGACTGCAATATGCTCGATTGGGCAGAGAGTGCCGCGCTGCCCGTGCATTGCGTACTGACCAAGGCGGACAAGCTCAATCGCGGTCCCGCGCAGCAAGTGTTGCTGCAAGTGCGTAAGCAGTTGAGCACACGCAGCGTGCCAGTCAGCGTGCAGTTGTTTTCCGCGCCTTCAAAGCAGGGTGTAGGCGAGCTCGCCGCCGCGCTGGGGCAATGGCTCGCGGTATGACAGCAGGGGAACCGCCCCGTATACTGCCAAGCTACTTCGCTTAACTATCGGCAGCGATCATGTTGCTCAAATTCAGCAAAATGCACGGACTCGGCAACGATTTTGTCGTGTTCGATTTCATCTCTCAGCGCGGCTACCTCTCGTCGGAACAGGTGCGCTTTATCGCGGATCGCCGTTTTGGTATCGGCTGCGATCAAGTGTTGATCGTGGAAGCGCCGGAGCAGCCGGATGTCGATTTCCGCTACCGCATCTTCAACGCCGATGGCAGCGAGGTGGAGCAGTGCGGCAACGGCGCGCGCTGTTTTGCGCGCTTTGTGCGTGAGCAAAGACTCACCAACAAACGCCGTATCCGTGTGCAAACACTTTCTGGCATCATCGAACTGAATGTCTTGGCGGATGAAAGCGTGCAGGTGAACATGGGCGCGCCTATCTTTGCGCCCGCACAAATTCCCTTTGAAGCACCTGTCGAAGCAAGCGCCGACTCACTGGAAATCAACGGTAAAACCGTGGAGATCAGCGCCGTTTCCATGGGCAACCCCCACGCCGTGCTGCGCGTGGACAATGTCGATACCGCCGAGGTCGCCAGTTTAGGTGCGGCTATCGAACGCCACCCGCGCTTTCCACGGCGCGTCAATGTCGGCTTTATGGAAGTGGTTGATGCCCATCGCATCCGCCTGCGCGTGTTCGAGCGCGGCAGCGGCGAAACGCTGGCTTGCGGCACTGGCGCTTGCGCGGCAGCGGTGGCTGGCATCCGGCGCGGTTGGTTGCAAAGCCCCGTGCAGGTCGCGCTCCCTGGCGGTGAGCTAAACATTGAATGGCAAGGCGCAAATCAGCCAGTGCTGATGACGGGGCCTGCCACTACCGTGTTTCGCGGACAGGTTAGGCTTTAAGTCAAAGCCCGTTTTTTATCTTCGCCATACCCCAGTGAGTAATCGCCCACTTCAATATCGTGGCTGGTGATTCGTGCGCTAGCTCTGCTGGCGGGGTTTGCCCTAGCTGCGTGAGCGCAAGGTGGAGATTGGCAGAAGCGCGGGTGTTATCCAGCGCGGGAGCGCGATTTTGCTTGCTGAGTTTTTGCCCATCGGCACCTAACAACACGGGCACATGGGCGTAGCGCGACGGGATTCCACCCAACAATTTCGTGAGATGTATTTGAATGCCGGTGGCGGGCAGGATGTCGCTGCCGCGCACGATGTCGGTGACGCCCTGCTCGATGTCGTCCACCACCACGGCAAGTTGGTAGGCGAACAAACCGTCTTTGCGATGGATGATGCAGTCGCCTGCCTCTGCCAAGTGCTGGCTTTGCGCACCCAAGATGCGGTCATCAAAGTGAACTGTTTTGTTTGGCAGTTGCAAGCGCAGGGCGCAGGCTTGCTCGTCAGGCGGTGGGTACAGGTGGCAGTGGCCATCGTAAACATGGTTCAACCCTGCCAAGCGCGCGCGTGCGCAGGCGCAGCGGTAGGCGAGCTGACGCGCTTGTAGATCCGCCAGCACCTCGCGGTAGCGCGCGGCGCGGGTGGATTGGTACAGCACTTCGCCATCCCAATACAGCGCGTGTTGCTCGAGGGTTTGCAGGATGAGGTGGTCGGCTCCCGCCATTTCACGCGGCGGGTCGATATCCTCCATGCGCACCAGCCAGCGCCCATTGCGCGCACGCGCATCGACAAAGCTGGCGACAGCCGCTAACAGAGAACCTGCGTGTAGTGAACCAGAAGGCGACGGAGCGAAACGCCCCGTCAATGAGCGGGTGCTCACACGCCTGTCTGTTTTTCCTTGATTTCAGAGAGGGTTTTGCAATCGATGCACAGGGTGGCAGTCGGGCGCGCTTCCAAACGGCGCACGCCGATCTCGATGCCGCACTGTTCGCAGTAGCCGTAGTCGTCCTGTTCGATCAGCTCGATGGTGCTGTCGATTTTTTTGATCAACTTGCGCTCACGGTCGCGGGTGCGCAGTTCGAGGCTGAATTCCTCTTCTTGCGTGGCGCGGTCAGCGGGGTCGGGAAAGTTGGCAGCGCCATCTTTCATGTGCGTCACAGTTCTGTCCACTTCCTGCATCAACTCTGCTTTCCAGTCGAGCAGCAATTGGCGGAAGTGTGCTTTTTGCTCATCGTTCATGTAGTCCTCACCAATTTTTTCTTGGTAGGGCATGAACTCTTGTTTGTCAGCCGCTTTGCGTGTTTTTGCTGCACTGGCGGGTGCTGCTTTGCTAGCGGTTTTGCTGGTGGTGGATTTTGTCGTACTGCTCACAGGTTTACTGCTCGACCCCTTGGGTGATGGAACGGGTTTAATGGGTGCTGCTTTTGCCGCCGGTTTGGTGGTGGGCTTTGCAGCTGGTTTTACAACGGATTTTGCAACTGGCTTTGCAACAGGTTTTGCAACTACAGCCGGTTTAGCAGCTGCTTTTGCAGGAACTTTGACAGGTGCTTTTGCTGGTGCCGGTTTAGCAGCAGCTTTTTTTGTAACAGGTTTAGCTACGGGTTTAGTAGCTACAGCTTTGGCTGCCGCTTTTACCGGTGCTTTTACTGCTACGGGTTTTTTCGCAGCTGGTTTAGCAGCAGCTTTTTTTGCAACAGGTTTAGCTACAGCTTTGGCTGCCGCTTTTACCGGTGCTTTTACTGCTACGGGTTTTTTCGCAGCTGGTTTAGCAGCAGCTTTTTTTGCAACAGGTTTAGCAACAGCTTTGGCTGCCACTTTCGCCGGTGCTTTTACTGTGGCTTTTACTGGCGCCTTTGCTGCTGCGGGTTTTTTCGCAACGGGCTTAGCTGCAGGCTTTGTTGTTTTGCTGGTGCTTTTTTGTGGTTTTGCAGCTTTGTTTTTTGCAGGCATCGTGTCCGCTCCTGTATTGGGGCGCGTATTGGCACCCTGACCTGTAAAGATACGCTTGATGGTTTTAAGCATACTGTCCTTTGAACTCTATCGACAATGAATAGGTGATTGCAAATATAGCTGGAATCATTGTGGATGGGGTGATGGTGTGTTGAAAAAAGCGGGCGCACGCTAACAGAAAGACCACAACAGTGCCAGCAAAGTGCAGCAATAAACCAGTAACATAAGCACGGTTGCACCGTCCATCTTTTCACGCCAACGAATTTATTGATTCCTATGAAAGATTTACACACCGATATCCCGCTGCTAGACGATGTATTTCACGAGCGCAGCCACGCTGAGCTGATGGAGGAACGGGCTTTGAATCCTGATCGCGTCGCCGACTATTTACGCCAACATCCAGATTTCTTTATCGAATATGAAAGCCTGCTTTCGGAGTTGGCGCTGCCACACCACACCGGTGAACACGCGATTTCGCTGGTGGAGCGTCAGGTGAGTGTGCTGCGTGCACGCAACCGCGATGTGCGCCAGCGTTTAGGACGCTTGTTGGATATCGCACGCGATAACGAACGCCTGTTCCAGAAAACACAGCGTTTGGTACTCGCTCTGCTGGAGCAGCGCGATGTGCAAGGTGTGGTCGATGCGGTGGAAGCCAGCTTGCGCGACGACTATCAAGTGGATGTCTGCCGCTTACTGTTGCTGCAAGGCGATGCCTTGCAAGAAGCGCAGCAGCAGATCAATGCCTTGTTGATGGCGCGTCAGCCGGTTTGCGGGCATTTGCGCCCAGAAGAAACCGCATTTTTGTTTGCGCAGGCATCACAGCCAGTGCAGTCGGCGGCAGTGGTTAGCATTGCGCGACCTCATGCGGCTGCAGGTGAAAATTTGCTGGCTGTGCTGGCCATTGGTAGCTTTGATCCCGAGCATTATCGCAGCGGCATGGGCACGATGTTTCTGACTTATATCGCCGATGTGGTATCGCGCACGCTAGTGCGTTGCGAAACTACTGCGTAGCGCAACGCGATGCAGGCGCAGTTCGATCGCTACCTGCAATACCTCGCCAGCGAGCGCAGGTTGTCGCCGCACACCGTGTCGGCGTATCAACGCGATTTGGTTTTGCTCGCGCAACACGCACAACAAAATGCGCTGAGTGATTGGGCGCAGTGGCGCGAATTTCATGTGCGGCAGTTGGTGGCGGCGCTGCATCACAAAGGTTTGTCGGGGCGTAGCTTGCAACGCTTGCTTTCAGCGTGGCGACAATTTTTTGCGTGGCTGGGTCGGCAACATTTGGTTGATAGCAATCCTGTCGCGGCAGTACGCGCACCGAAAAGCGCCAAGAAATTGCCGAAAGCTTTAGATGTCGATCAAATGAATCGCTTGCTGGCGATTGATGACGACAACTGGATAGCGCGCCGCGATCACGCCATGTTCGAATTGTTTTACTCCTCTGGTTTGCGTTTGTCGGAATTGGCGGGATTGGATTTGAACGCAATCGATTTAGCCGAGGGTTTGGTGCGCGTTACGGGTAAAGGCGGCAAAGTGCGCGTGTTGCCGGTTGGGCGCATGGCGATCAAAACACTGCAACAGTGGTTGCGTGTGCGCGGCGAAAAAATTGCCGAAGGCGCGACGGAATATGCACTGTTTATCAATCAAAAAGGTTTGCGTTTGGGTGTGCGCGCTATTCAATTGCGCTTAAAACATTACAGCGTGAAACAGGGTTTGGATGAGCCGGCGCATCCGCACATGTTGCGCCACGCGTTTGCCAGCCATATGTTGGAATCCAGTGGCGATTTGCGCGCAGTGCAAGAATTGTTGGGTCACGCCAGTATTTCCACGACGCAAATTTATACGCATTTGGATTTTCAACATTTGGCCAATGTCTACGATGCCGCGCATCCGCGTGCACACAAACGCGCACCGAAAGCTGGCGATGAATAATCGCGCTATTCGTTTAATTACTTTCGATTTGGATCACACGCTGTGGAATCCTGATGATGCTTTGGTGCGTGCCGAAGCAGCAAGTTATCAATTTCTGTGCGAACAGTTGCCGGCGTTTGCACAAATATTTTCTGCGCAAGGTTTTTTTGATCTGCGCGTACAGGCGCGCGAACATTATCCCGCGTTGCGTTTTCGCGTGAGTGAGCTGCGTCGTGTGACAACGCGCGATGCGTTATTACAGGCTGGCGCAACAGCACAACGGGCAGATGAATTATCCAATCAAGCCTTCGATATTTTTTGGGCGCTGCGTCAACAAGTAGCGATCTTTGATGAAGCGCCCGCGCTGCTACAAACGCTGATTCAGCATTTCACTTTAGGCGCAATTAGCAATGGCAATGCCAGTTTGCGCGCCATCGGCCTCGATCATTTCTTCGCTTTTCATTTTGCGGCGGACGATTTTCCACAGGGAAAACCCGCGCCCGATATGTTTCTCGCTGCATTAGCGCGTGAAAACCTTGCGCCGCAACAAGTGCTGCATATTGGCGATCACCCTGTAGACGACATACAAGGCGCGCAAGCGGTGGGTATGCAAACACTGTGGGTCAATCTGGATAGGAAAACTTGGCCAGAGCAAGTGCGGCAGCCGGATTTTATTGTGACGGATTTGCAGCAGATTGTTCCGCTGTTGTTGCCGTAGCTGGCGCAGCCTGCGCCGCTAGATGTTGCGCAACGCGCGCAGTAAATTGCGCTACGCCTTCATTATTGAAGTGACAGACATCGCCAAACCACGCGCCGTGATTGCTCATTTGTTGGTCGATATCGATTAAAGCAATTTTGCGCTGTGCAGCAATCTCACGCAGCGCAGTATTTTCTTTGTCCAAACCTTCGCGCACATAAGTAGGCGGCCCCCAGTTGTAGACATCGCGGCTGTCGTAGTTGTCGGGGTTGCGGTAATCCAATTGCTGATTCAAAAACGCTTGCCGCGAATAATTTGCAGGTAAGTGGTAGGCGAAAGTGAGCAACACAGGTTTTGCGCCGATCTGTTGGCTGATATCGATAAGGGTGTTGATGTTGTCGCTAAAACTGTTTTGTGATGCAAAGTCGGCGGCATTGATGTACGGTTTTTTTGGAAACACAAATTGATAGATAGGAAAAAAAGCTTCGCTCATTTTTGTATTGAGTACACGAATGTATGTGTAGCTGTTGTTGTAAATATGGCGCGCAATCAAACTGTGATCGAGTAAAAAACTTCTGCGATGCCAAGGATCGGTGTGGCGGTAATCGGCATAAAAATCTTGCGGTCGCACATGGTTGGCCCACAAATCATTGATGCCGTTGTAAATTAGGACGAAATCCCAAGCGTAGTGTTTGAGATATTGTAGTTTGATGACATCGGCGCGCGTCGTGTGTGAGCGAATACCGGCATCCAATAATTCAATATTTTTATTGGGTAAAGATTTTTGTAGCGCGGCTTTCATTTGTTCAGCCATGTGGCGATTGAACATCGTGGAGGAGCCGAGAATTAATACGCGCACGGTATTGGATGATTTTTGTTGGCTGATCACATCGCCGGTAAAACCCATGGTATTGATGCGTTGCCCGTCAATCACTTCGTTGGGTTTTGCGTTAAAACCCAACAGTAATAAGTCACGCGGCATGCCGAATAATCGTGGCAGCAAAACAAATTCCGCCAATAAAACGGCTGATAACAGCAGCAGTGTGCAATACAGAGCGAAAGCGTGGCGGCGGACAAACATCTTGTTGTGTTTTTCGTGCGATGGAATCGTGCAGTGATTGTAAGGAGCTGCGCCGCGCTCTGCTATCATGAGCATGATTTTCTCGCTGGATTTTTAGTCGTGAATACCACTGCACCGCGCTTGCGCATCGCCACTCGCCAAAGCCCGCTCGCCCTGTGGCAGGCGGAATTCGTGAAGCGCGAATTGGAGCGTCATCATCCGAATATCGTCGTCGAATTGCTGAAGTTCACTACACGCGGCGATCGCATTCTCGACACACCACTCGCCAAAATCGGTGGCAAAGGGCTGTTCGTCAAAGAATTGGAGCAGGCGCTGTTGGCGGGCGAGGCGGATATCGCCGTGCACTCCATGAAAGATGTGCCGATGGCGTTTCCAGAAGGGCTGGAGCTGGGCGTGATCTGCCCGCGCGAAACGCCGTTTGATGCGTTTGTCAGCACGCGCTACGACAGCTTCGCCGCGCTGCCGCAGGGCGCGGTGGTAGGTACTTCTAGCTTGCGCCGCCAATGCCAGTTGCGCCGCCTGCGACCGGATTTTGATATCCGCGATCTGCGCGGCAATGTCGGTACGCGCTTAGCGAAGCTGGATGCCGGTGAGTACGACGCCATCATTCTCGCTGCTGCGGGTTTGAAGCGCTTGGGTCTAGCTGATCGCATTCGCGAAGTGCTGGCGCCAGAAGTGAGTTTGCCCGCTGGTGGGCAGGGTGCGGTGGGTATAGAGCTGCGCAGCAATGACAGCACAATCGCCGCCTTGATCGCGCCGCTGGCTTGCGCGAGTACCGCCGACCGCGTGATCGCGGAGCGCGCCTTGAACCGCCATTTACAGGGCGGCTGCCAAGTGCCAATCGCTTGTTATGCCATCGAAGAAGGCGAATCGTTGTGGCTGCGCGGGCTGGTGGGCAGTGTCGATGGCAGTGAAATGCTGAGTGCCGAAGCGCGCGCGCCGCGCCATGAAGCAGAAGCTCTGGGTGTGCGCGTGGCGGAACAACTGTTGGCGCAGGGTGCGGATCGTATTTTGCAGGCGGTCTACCACGCCGGTAATCAGGCGGGCGATGATGCCTGAGGTATTGTCGTTGGCGGGTTTGTCCGTCGCGGTAACGCGTCCGCTCGGGCAGGGCGATGCGCTCGTGCAGCGCTTGCAAAGCGCAGGCGCGCAGGCGGTTTCCATTCCGCTACTCGCTATTGCGCCATTGACGGACGAAGCCGCTAAACAGCGCGTTGCCGATTGTTTGCAGCAGTTGGCGCGTGTGGATGTCGCCATCTTTGTCAGCCGCAATGCCGCAGAACAATTACTGGCAGCGTTGGCTGCACACGGCATCGCTTGGCCAGAACACATCGCCAGCATTGCTGTGGGCAGCCCCACTGCACAGTTTTTGCGTGAACACGGTATCGCCGCCATCAGTCCCGCACGCATGGACAGCGAGGGCATGCTGGCTATGCCCGCTTTGCAAACAGCGCAGGGAAAACATTGCGTAATTTTTCGTGGTTGTGGTGGGCGAGAAAAAACGGCGCAGACTTTACGCGAGCGCGGCGCGAGCGTGGATTACTGCGAGCTGTACCAGCGTGTGTTGCCCGATGGTGCAGCGGCAGCGTGGGCGGCGTGGATCAATGAAGATACCGCGCAAAAACTTGCGTGCATCAACAGCGTGGAAACGCTGCAACATTTGCTGCAGATCGATCATCATGCAGCAGCGCGTGCTAACCTCGCGTTAGTTGTTCCGGGTACGCGCGTCACCGAGCGTGCGCAGCACGAAGGTTTTGCGCAACTTTGTACGGCAGTGAACGCAACTGACGACTGTATTTTTCAAACGATTACACATTGGTATTCATTATGACCGATACAACACTCCCAGCAGCAGAAACAACAGCCGCTCCGCTCGTTGAGACGAAAAAACGCGGTGGCTCGTGGTTGCAATACGGCGCATGGTTTTTTTTATTGTTGCTCAATATTACAACTGCCGCTGGCGGATTGTGGCTGTGGCAGCAGTGGACACGGATCGACCATGAACGCGAACTTACGCAACAGGCGTTGACGACACAAACCGAGCAAACAGCTGCATTAAAACTGCGCTTGGAAAAACAAACGGCGGATGAAAAACAGTTTCGTCAGAGAACAACAGAAATTTTACAAGACAACAATGAGAAACTGCGCGGTTTGGATCGTATCGATACCAGTTATTGGCGCTTGGCAGAAGCAGAATTTTTATTAAAACAGGCGCATCAGCGTTTGTTTATCACGCACGATGCCGATACCGCCGATTTGCTGTTAGCGTCTGCGGAAGCAGCCATCATGCAACAAAAAGATCCAGGCTTATTGCCGGTGCGCAGTGCGATTGCTAAAGATCGCGCTGCTTTAAAAAGCGTACCGCGTGTTGATCGCGACGGCATTTATTTGCGCTTGCAAGCGTTATCTTCACAAACCGGTATGCTCACCAGTGAAAATCGTTTTTTACAGGCGGGTGATGATGCTGCCAGCGAAGAAGAAAAAAGCTACAGCGATGTGTTGTGGGATAGGTTGTTGTCAATCGTGCGTGTGCGTCACTACGATCAACCGGTAGAACCGCTGCTGCCGCCAGAACAGGAATTGTATTTCTCGCAGAATTTGCAGCTAGCCTTACTGCAATCACAGTTGGGTTTGTTGCAATCACAACAAGAAACTTACGCCAGCAATTTGGCGCGTGCCCACGCTTGGGTGAGTCAATACTGCCAAACTTCCGACCCTGTTGTACAAGAGTGGCTAAATGAAGTACAAGGTTTGATGCGGATAGAAATTGCGCCGCCGATGCCTAGCGTTTCTGATTCTTTGGCGATTGTGCAAAAACAAATTGAACAGCGCGCAGAAGAGATTCGTAATGCATTGATGTTGGGTGATGACAGTGACGCAGGTGATGCTGTGCAGGAGTTGCCTTGATGCGCCGCTGGATTTTATTGTTTGTAGTGGGCTTGGTTGGCCTGCCGCTGTTGTTGCGTTTAATTGCGTTGGACAACAGCTTTGTGGTTTTTGTTTTCGGTCAAACCACGGTGGAAATGCCTTTGTGGTTTGTAGTGGCGGCGATGGTGCTGGCATCGGTAGCGGGTTACTACGCTGTGCGTGTTATACATACCGTTTTTTTTACACCGCGCCGTATCAGTCGTTGGATGAATCGCCGCAATCAACGCAAAGTGCAGGATTTAACGCTGAGTGGCTATTTGTCACTGTTGGAAGGTAACTGGAGTACGGCAAGCCGCGATTTGCAAAAAGCAGCGGATAAATCTGACAACGCTGTGCTCAATTATTTATTGGCAGCGAAAGCACGTATTGAAAATAGTGATCTTGCCAGTGCAGAAAATTTGCTGCGCAAAGCAGAGGAAATGCTGCCAGAAGCACGCACACCGATCAGCATTTATCAAGCGCAGTTGTTGCAGCAAATCGGCGTGCCAGAAAAAGCGCACGAAATTTTAGAGATTTTAGCGGCAGAGCATCCGCGCCATGCCTATGTGCAAAAATTGTTAGTCGATAGCTATCGCCAGCGCGGCGAAACAGAAACCGTGTTGCAAATACTCAGCAAACAACATCGCCAGAAGCCGCTGCAAGATGTGGCTATGATCAGTGAACTTTGCCGCTTACAGATTTCACACGGCAACGGTGTGGCTGCGGAAGAATTGTTGCGCAAAAAATTGGCGAAACAATGGCTGCCGGAGTGGGTGTCTTTGTATGGCAATGCAGCGGCACAAGACGGTATTCAACAGCTGCAAACCGCTGAAAAATGGTTGAAAGAGCACCCGCAAGATCCTGCCTTGCAATTGGCATTAGCACATATCTGCCAGCGCAACCAATTGTGGGCAAAAGCACGCGATTACTACGAGAGCTATTTGCGTTTGCAAAAAGATGAACAAGCTGCCAAGGAACTTGTGCAGTTATTACAGGCCTTAGGTGAACGAGAGCGCGCCCAACAGTGGGTACAGAAAATTGCAGCACATCATGCAAACGCGCTGCCACTTCCCCCTCATTGAGAATGTTGTTATGTCCAGTGCTTTAACGAATCACCCTTTATGTCGCACGCTGTTTTCACCGCGCGGCTTGTTTTTTTTGATGGCGGCCGCCAGTTTATTTTTGATGTCTTTTGCGCTGTATTTGCAGAATGTTTTGAACGAGGAACCTTGCCCGCTCTGTATCACCCAGCGCATATTTGTCATCGTGATTGGCGTGTTGGCGCTGATGGCAGCGATACACAATCCCGCGCAAACGGGTCGCCGTGTGTGGAGTGCGTTGATTGCGTTGGCGGCGGTGGTCGGCGGCGCTGTTGCTGGTCGCCATGTGTGGATACAGCGCCTGCCGGAAGATTTAGTACCAACTTGCGGCCCCGATCTCGCCTATATGTTTGAAAACTTTCCGTTGCAAAAAGCGCTGCAATTATTATTCAGCGGCGACGGCAATTGTCACGAAGTGGGTTGGACACTTTTAACGCTGAGTATCCCTGAATGGACGCTGATTGCGTTTACCGGTTTTGTTATTGCGGCGCTGGTGCAGTTTTTTCGTAAGTGTTAATCGTTAATAGAAGGATAATTAACATAGTTAGTTGTTGAGAGAAGCTGTGGAGTCGCCGATTAAAAAAATTCAAGAATGGTATTTATCTTTACCAGAAGATCAACGAGTTGATATTGCTGCATTGGTTGGTTCTTATTGTTTGGATATCAGAACTATTGAGTTAGAAAGTGAAGAAATCGTAAATGGTTTTCTAGGGAAAATTGAAAGATCTCAGGTAAGCAGCATGCAGGAAGTTGGCATGAGTGTTGTTCTTAAGGCGGGCATAGAGTTTTTTATTATCAATAAGCGCAAAGATGAATCATCTTGGGCTGAAACAAAAAAGTCGCTAGAAATGCTTGCAGAAAGGAGCAATTCTGAAACGTTTAGGCAAAAAGCTCTGGAGGTTGACTTCAGGGCTAAACAGTGGGCAGCCACCTGCAAGAAGTGGGCAGAGATCAAACCATATCTGGCGGAAGAATATCTTGATAAATACATGTCCCCCATTGGTAACTAACTAGCCACTCAAAGTCGTTCGCTTCGCTCACTGGACTCGCGGCTGCGCAGCTCGCCTCTTAGCTCGGCGTTATGTTTCTTAAACCACAGAAACCAAGCCTAAACTTTTAACGAAAGGCATAAAATCCTTGTCAGAAAATAGCAATGGCAAACGGTTGTCTATACAGAATGATGCGATTATTACATCCGTTGTCTTTCTAATTGTTACGCCTTTTTTTCTTAAGTAACGGTAGTTTTCAGCGTATTTTTCTACCGCGCCATGGCCTAGCATTTCATATTGGTCAAGCTTGCTTAGCATGGTTTTTACACGTTTGTAGTCTTTGTCGCTTCTTATGCCCTGCAATATCTCCAGAAAAATCAAATCACCAATAACAACATCGCCGTTAAACAATGCGGAATCAAGCGCATCAGTAAACTTATTGGCATTGCCGTTTAAATAATCAACCCATACACTGGTATCCACCAGAATCATTTTTTGCCCCGCATTTGGCTTAAATCGCCCTCCCAATGTATTTGGCCACGCAATTTGCGTATCTCACGTTGCGCATTTCTTTGCACTAGCAGTCTAAGCCCTTCTTCCACTGCATCTTTTTTTGTTTTGAGTCCTGAGACTTTGAGCGCATTGGACATCAATGAATCATCAATCACTATGTTGGTTCTCATAATTTACCTTCTTGCCGTTGGTTCCAGTGTGTATATAACAGCATAATATACACAAAGAGAAACATAACTACAGACATAAAAAAACCGGCAGATGCCGGTTTTTTTATTGCTTGCTGATAAGGAGCTATCAGTTTTTCTTGGCAGCGTCTTCAGCAGGTTTTTCTTCCACAACAGGTTGTTCTGCTTGGATATCAGCAGGCTCTACCGTTTTGGACTGCTCTTCTGGCTCACCAATTTTGTGCAGGTGTGATTTCAAAAACCAGCGTAGCGTTGGGGCCAATTTACCGTGGCCTGTGCCGCCGGCGCCGTAGGCGAGATCAGAGGGATGGCTACGCGCCATAAAGACCGATAGGCATCAACTGCAACACTTCTTGCCAGCCAGGAATCACTGCGTTCACCGCAAAAGTTGCCGGTTCGCCGCGCTTGATTGAGCTGTCGAATTCTTTGCCGTCGATCAGCGTGCCGACATAGTCCACGGTGACGGTATCGGTTTCTTTGGCTTCTCACGCCGCTGCCTTCGGTCAGTACTTCGTACTGAATGCCGCTCTTGGTGGTCGTTACGCCTGCTTTGCCGTTTTCCGCTAAGAACTTGTCACCTTCTTCTTTGTTCTTTTTGCTCTCGGCTTCTGGCTTGGCTTGCTCGGCTTTTTGAGCTTCTTCCTGTTTTTTTCTGCATTTCTGTTTGAGAGAGTGCTGCATCGCTTTCTGCATCTCATCCTTATTCAATTTAGGCTCGCTGCCATCAATCGCTGTTTTCATACCGGCAACAAAGCTGCTTTCATCCAAAGTGACTTGGTTGGCTTTGAATTGGCTGCCGATGTTCATACCGAGGATGTAGCTGACTTTTTGCGCTTGCGTCATGGTGCTGGCGGCAGCAGTTGCTGCGGGTGCAGCGGCATCTTTGGATGCGGCGGCAGCCTTATCATCCTTACATGCGCTCAAAGCGAGCACGCTAGTGACGGCAACAGTAGCAATGGCTAAGGTGCGAATTTTCATCGAGGGATTCCCTTTGAGAGTGGATGAATGAGTCGCGGATAATACCGCGCACGGAGAGAGACCGCCATGATTGCCACAAGTTCCAAATAAAGGTGTAGACGAGTGGACTCTGCGAGGCAAGCGTAGGCGATTACTTATTAAGCCACTAGCCGCCGCGCAGCGATAATGTGCGGAAGTCTCGGGAGATTGTTATGAGTACAGCCAAACCGTTTACTTCACGCACGCCGATGCTGCCGCACAATGAACAATGGGCAGCGCGCCGCCGTATCGCTGCGCACATGCGCGCCTTGAATGAGCAATTGCTGACGCACGATATGCCGCTGGAGGCATTACAGCGGGTGGAAAACAGTTTGCAGGCTTTGCAAGATGTGAGCGTGGGCGCGCCGGAGATCCACGGCCGTTTGGAGTGGGCGGCAACGGCAGCCAACGGCTCTTACGATTTGCTCTCGCGCGACACCACGCCGATTGCCGGTCAGAGCAACATGCTGTCGCCGCCGCTGCATATGCATTTGGATTACGACAAAGGTGAAGCGCACGCCAGCGTCACACTGGGCTGGGCGTTTGAAGGGCCGCCGAAATGCGTACATGGCGGCTGGGTGGCAGCGCTGTTTGATGAGTTTCTCGGTTGTGCGCAGTTGCTGTCGGGCGCGACCGGCGCAACCGGCAATCTCAGTGTGCGCTACAAACGCCCCACGCCACTCAACAAGGAACTCACGCTGTTTGCACGGGTCAAGGAAGTGCATGGGCGCAAAATCTTGATGGAAGGCACGATCAGCGCAGAAGGGCAGGTTACTGCCAGCTGCGAAGGTTTGTTTATCAGCTTTGCCGAAGGCGTGCTTAATTTGGCAGAGCGAAAATTGGTGGTTGATTGAACGCCAACCGTACGCCATCCAAAAAATTTGCTACAGTCGGACACACAAGTTTTAACAGCGAGGGTAAATCCATGATGAACAAAAAAGGTTTAATTGGTGGTGTTTTAGCTTCAGCATTATTGGTGAGTGCTTGGTCTGTACAGGCGGATGACTACAAAATTGACGAAACACATAGCTTTGTTCAGTTTCGCGTCAAACACCTTGGTTATAGCTGGGAGTACGGTCGCTTTAGCGTTATCGGCGGCACCTTCACTTATGATCCTGCTCAACCAGAAAAAAATAAAATTGATATCGCTGTGGATGTAGACAGTATCAATACCAATCACGAGCTGCGTGATGATCACTTGCAGGAAAAATATCTGCATACCGATAAAGCACCCAAAGCCACTTTCAAAAGTACAGCGTACAAAGGAGATGCAAACAGCGGTGAAATAACGGGTGAGCTGACGCTGAACAAAACCACGAAAACGGTCACGATCCCCATTAAAAAAGTCGGCGAAGGCTCTGATCCTTGGGGTGGGTACCGCGCAGGTTTTGAAGGCACATTAACAATTGATGCGCGCGATTACGGCTATACCTATCAATTGGGCGAGCAGAGCTACGCAGTGGAATTGCAGCTTGGTATTGAAGGCGTGCGAACCAGCGCTAAACCTGTAACAAAAAGTTAATACCACTTGCGTTTAGTTGATCGATAAAAAAGAGGGAATAGAGATGAGCACAAATGGTGTGGTAAATCGGTACCCAGCAGCGATTCGCTGGTTGCACCGCATCATCGCGGTGTTGATGATTTTTATGATCGCTCTCGGTTGGTATTTGTCCGAGATCGATTATGAAAATCCAGGCTATAACACTTTGCGTTTGTTGCACCGCACCATTGGTCTTTCACTGTTTCCTCTCGGTCTTGCGCATTTGTGGGCTTATGCCTATTTGCCGCGCCCTGCGTTCTCTGAACATTTGCAGCCTTGGGAAAAAACGCTGGCTAAGTTGGCGCATTTTTTCTTGTTGTATGTGGTGATCGCCATTCCCGTAGCGGGCTATTTGATGTCAGGCGATCAGCTGCATATTCTCGGTGATATCAAAGTTCCGCAAGTGTGGGAACTAAATAAAGGCATACGCAAAACATTGTTTGGTGTGCACGAAACACTGGCGTGGACTTCTGCTTTCGTCATTGGTCTGCATGTCGCCGGTGCGTTAAAACATCATTTCATCGACAAAGACGATACCCTGCGAAAAATGCTGTAACGCATCATGTTTAGATGGCGTGCTGTGCGAGAGCCCACGCCACATGTTCGCGTACTAAATCAGAAGGGTGATCCATTTTTTCTTGCAGCGCTTGTAAAATTTCTGGCGCAGTGTGCGCATTGCCCAATGCCACTGCGATATTGCGCAACCAACCCTCATACCCAATACGGCGCAGTGCCGAGCCTGCGGTTTTTTCTAAATACTCAGCTTCTGTCCACGCAAATAGCGCAATGAGTTGCGCATCCGCCAAACCGTGACGCGGCATAAAATCTTCCTGCTCGGTGCGCTGCGCAAACTTATTCCACGGACAAACGGCTTGGCAGTCATCGCAACCAAAAATGCGATTGCCAATCGGCTTGCGCAATTCCAATGGAATACTGTGGCGATTTTCTATCGTCAAATACGAAATGCAGCGCCGCGCATCCAATTGATACGGCGCAGCAAACGCCTGCGTGGGGCAGAGATCCAAACACGCGCTGCAAGTGCCGCAGTACGTACTGTCTTGCGAAGTGGTCAGCGGCAGTGGCAAATCGGTCAGTATTTCACCGAGAAAAAAATACGAACCCGCTTGCGCGTTGATCAACATGGTGTTTTTGCCGATCCATCCCAAACCAGATTTTTGCGCAAATGCTCTCTCTAATATCGGCGCGCTATCAACAAAAGCGCGGTGCTTGTGTGCGGATTTTTCTTCAATTTTTTGTGCCAACAGCGCGAGGCGTTTGCGCATCAATTTGTGATAGTCGCGCCCTAAGGTGTAGCGCGCAATGTACGCGCCGCCGTCGGCATTGATTTTGGCGATGAGATTTTTATCGTCTTCGGGTAAATAATCCATGCGCACAGAAATCACGCGCAGTGTACCGCTGTGTAATTGATCAGGATGCGCGCGCAGTGCAGCGTGTTGTTGCATCCATGCCATGTCGGCGTGATAACCGTTTTTCAACCACTGCTGTAATTTTTCGGCGTGCGCGGCGACATCAATATCGCTCACGCCGATTTGTTGAAAACCTAATTCGCGCGCCCAGAGGCGGATGTCTTCTAACAAAGGTGTATCAGTCATGCGCGTATTTTTTAACGCAAGTCGAGCACATCCTGCATGTCGTACAAACCCGCTGGCTGTGCGCGCAACCATTCGGCAGCGCGCACCGCGCCGCGCGCAAAGCTCATGCGCGAGCTCGCTTTGTGGGTGATTTCTACGCGCTCACCGTCGGCGGCAAACATCACGGTGTGATCGCCGACAATATCGCCAGCGCGCACAGTGGCAAAACCAATTGTGGCGCGCGCGCGCGCGCCGGTTTGTCCTTCGCGTCCGTACACGGCCACTTTATCGAGATCGCGCCCCAACGCCTGCGCCACCACTTCGCCCATGCGCAGCGCCGTGCCAGACGGCGCATCCACTTTGTGACGGTGATGCGCTTCGTACACTTCGATATCCACTTCATCGCCGAGCACGCGCGCGGCGGTGTCGAGCAATTTGAAACACAGATTCACGCCGATGCTGTAATTCGATGCAATCACCGCGCCCGTTTTTTCGGCGAGCGCGAGCAGTGATTTTTTTTGCTCCGCGTTAAAACCTGTGGTGCCGATAACCATTTTTTTACCGAGCGCGGCGCAAGTTTCAATATTGGCGAGTGTTGCCACTGGTGCAGTGAAATCGATCAACACATCAAATTGATCAACGACTTTTTTGAGGTTATCGACCACCAAAACGCCGTTGCGACCGATGCCAGACAGTTCGCCTGCATCTGCGCCGATTAACGAACTGCCTGCGCGTTCTATCGCTGCGCTCAACACGGCATTGGGTGCGGCGTTAACCGCTTCGATCAGCGTTTTTCCCATGCGACCGGCAGCGCCGGTAATGGCAATGCGTACGGGTGAGGCGGTTGTTGTCATGGCAAATCCTGCGAATGTTGCGAGTGTGCGCATGGTATCAGCTCCACTTGCGTTTCTGTTCACGCGCGCAGCCATTCGGTAACATCCACGCAGACTCTTTTATCGGTGTGGAAAACAAGCGTGTATCTCTCTCGTTCAATCATGCTGATGTTGATGGCGACCTATGTGTTTTCGCCCTCGTTGTTCAGTTGGATGATCGATCCCGCTGGTGTTTGGTATCGGCCTTATCTGATTTGGGCGGGTGTGGTACTGGTAGCGTTTTGTTTGCAGCCCAGTGCGCTGGACGACGAAGATGAGCGGTAGCGCATGAGTTCTATCAGCGTTGATCAGATGCTTTTGCTCGGCAGCTGCGCCTATTTCGGTGTGCTGTTTTTGGTGGCGTGGCTGACGGATAGACCCAGCGCACCGCGTTGGCTGACGGACAGCCCTGTGCTGCATATGTTGGCGCTGGGTGTGATGGTCAGTGCTTGGGGTTTTTACGGCGTGGTCGACCTGTTTAATCAGTACGGCTACGGTGCGCTGTCTTATTACATGGGTGCGGGCGGTTTATTTTTATTTGCGCCGATGATGCTGATGCCCCTGCTGCGCCTGACGCGCGCTTATCAGCTGCATTCACTGGCGGATTTATTGGTGTTCCGATTTCGCAGTCCGTTTGTTGGCGTGATGACGACGGGCTGTCTACTGCTCTGCGCGCTGCCGCTGCTGGCGCTACAAATTCAAGCAGTGGCCGATACCGCGCTGATCATTAGCTATCGTCCCGAATCGCCACTCACCATGCGCCAAAACCTGTTCGCCCTGCACGATCGCCTCGCGTGGCTGTTCTGTTTAGCAGCGATTTTGTTTGCGGGCATTTTTGGCTCGAAACGCGAGCGACACCGCGGACTGGTGGTGGCAATGGCGCTGGAATCGCTGATCAAGTTAGTGGTGGTGATGGCGGTCGGTTATTTTGCGCTGCGTGCCGTGTTTGGTGGTATGGCGGGCTTGGATCAATGGTTGCTCGCCCATCCCGAGCAGCTGGAAACGCTGTACCACCCCACCGAGAATGCCTCCTCGCACATGCTGGTCATGCTGTTCTTCTCGACCGGCATAGTGCTGCCCCATCTGTTCCATGTAGTGTTAGCAGAGAACACGCGCCAGCGTACGCTGAAGCTGGCGAGCTGGGGTGTGCCGCTGTATTTGCTGTGTTTGGCGCTGCCGGTATTGCCTGTGCTGTGGGCGGGCTCGGAGCTGGGTACGGCGGTGACGCCGGAGTATTTCATGCTCGGTGTGCCGCTGGCTGCCGGTCAAAAATGGTTGGCGGCATTGGTCTATCTCGGTGGTTTGGCAGCGGCCGTGGGCACCACCGTGGTGCTGGCAATTGCGCTTTCCACCATGTGTTTGAACCACTGGCTGCTGCCATTGTATGGCCCCTTTGTCGGTATGGTGGATTTGTACGGGCTGATCACTTGGCTGCGTCGAACGCTGATCGCCTTCATCATCATCGGCGGCTATGTGTTTTATCGCGCCCTGCAAACAGGGCAGACGCTCACGGATTTAGCGCTGTTGTCCTTTGTCGGCAGCTTGCAATTCCTGCCCGCTGCGTTCGCGGTGTTGTACAGCTCGCGCGCTAACCGCCAAGGCTTGATCATTGGTTTATGTGCCGGCATGAGTGTGTGGGTGCTTACTTTATTGCTGCCTACACTGTTTGGTTGGCGTATGTTGCTGCTACCAATGGATACGGTGCTGGGGTTGGGTATCGACAACTGGAGCCAGCTGGCGATGTTGTCGGTTGGTATCAATATCGCCCTGTTTGTGGGCGTTTCTCGGCTGACGCAGCAGTCATTAGAGGAGCGGCGGGTGGCTGTCTTGTGTGCGCCAGAGAACACGCTGCGTGCCCTGCGTCTCAGCTTGGATGTGCGCAGTGCGGATGAAATCGAGCAGCGCCTCGCGCCTACGCTGGGTGTTGATATTGCGGCGCAAGAAGTACAGCGAGCACTCACTGACTTAAAGCAAAACGCGGCGGATACACGCCCCTACGCACTGCGGCTTTTGCGCGATCGCTTAGAGGCGAACCTCTCGGGTTTGATGGGGGCGGCAGTGGCGCACGCACTGATGGACCGCGTGTTGCCCTATCGAGCGGCCTCCGATGGCGCCCAGCGCGAAGATCTGCATTTGGCAGAAAATCGTATCCACCAATATCGCCATCACCTGACGGGATTGGCGAGCGAGCTGGACACCCTGCGACTGCACTACCTGCAGACGCTGGAGAGCCTGCCGATGGCGGTGTGTTCCATTGGGCAGGACGGCGAGGTCATTCTGTGGAACCGAGCGATGAGTGAGTTGACCGGCATCGCTTCTGCTTTTGCACAAGGTTCAGCGGCGTTGTCGCTGCCAGCACCCTGGGGTGCATTGCTGGATGGCTTTCGAATGGACGAAGGAGTCGAGGCGCATAAACAGACGGTAGAACTGGCGGGTCGTACACGCTGGTTGGCGCTATACAAAGCGCGCCTTGGCGAAAAAACAGATACGGCTGTTGGTGCGGAGAGTGAGCAGATCGTCATGATTGATGATCTCACCGAAACGCAGCAGTTGGAGCAGGAGTTATTGCACAGTGAACGCTTGGCATCGCTTGGTCGTCTGGCTGCCGGTGTCGCGCATGAGATCGGCAATCCAGTCACGGGCATCGCGTGTTTGGCGCAAGATTTGAAATACGAGAATACGCAGCCGGTGGTGCAAGAAACAGCTGCGCAAATCTTGGGGCAGACCGAGAGAATCAGCCGCATTGTGCAATCGCTGGTGCATTTTGCGCATGCGGGCAAAGCGGGCGATAACACACACACAACGGTGGATTTATTCGAGTGCGTGGAAGAGGCGATTCATTTGTTGTCGCTGCAAAAAAATCAACAATGCGTGCATTACAACAACGCGCTGCCACCCGACACCATCATTTGCGGCAATGAGCAAACGCTGGTGCAGTTGTTCATCAACTTACTGAGCAATGCGCGCGATGCTAGCCCACCAGACGGTGCTATCGATATCAATGTCGCGCAAAAAAACCAGCAGTGGGAAATTCAAATTCGCGATTACGGGCACGGTATTACCACACACCACCTCGACCGTATTTTTGAACCATTCTTCACCACGAAGTTAGCGGGGCAGGGAACAGGTTTAGGCTTGCCATTGGTTTACAGCATTATGGAAGATCACGATGGGCGCATTGAAGTGATCAGCCCTGTGGATGTGAATGGCGGCACGCTGTTTATTCTTTCTTTTCCGTTGATGACATAAATTGAAAATAGGATTTTTGGATGAATTGGTTGCAATGTTTTATTCGCGTGTCGCAGCAGCAGAGTGAAGAATTTGAAGATTTATTACTCGCACTGGGCGCAGTGTCCGTAACTTATCGCGATGCAGCGGACCAACCTTTATTTGAGCCGGGGCCTGGTGAAATTGCGCTGTGGCAAGAAGTGGAGTTGGTGGGTTTGTTCACGGAAGATTTTTTCGCAGAAGATTTGCACGCGCAGCTGTTTGCTGCTCTGGGTGATGCATTGCCGCCGCTGCGCTTTGAGCCGCTGGCCGATCAAGTGTGGGAGCGCGCGTGGATGGAGCATTTCCAACCCATGCAATTTGGTAAACGCTTGTGGATTTATCCGAGTTGGTCAGAAGTGCCGAACGATGACAGTGTGGTGTTGCGTTTAGATCCAGGCTTGGCGTTTGGCACCGGCACGCATCCCACCACAGCGCTGTGTTTGGAATGGTTGGATGCACAAAATTTGCAAAAAAAAACCGTGATCGATTACGGCTGCGGCTCTGGCATTCTTGCAGTCGCCGCGTTGTTGTTGGGTGCAACTTCTGCATTGGGTTATGACAACGATCCGCAAGCATTGATTGCCAGCCGTGATAACGCGAGCAACAACGGCTGCGGTGATCGCCTCGCTGTGCAGCTAGTGGCGACGAGTGGAGAAGCGATTAAAGAACAAGCGGACGTGGTGCTGGCGAATATTCTCGCCGGCCCATTACGTGAACTCGCACCGCGCATTGCCCCCTTGGTGAAAATGGGCGGCAGCCTTGTACTGTCCGGTATTTTGGCGGCGCAGGCGGAGGCGGTAATGGATGCCTACCGTGCGTACGGTCACTTGTGTTTGATACGCCGGTGAACAGGGACGGTTGGGTGCGCTTGGCGGCAACAGCAAAAAAATCTGAAATCCTCATCAATTTGTCGCAGAAATGGAGAAAGACATTGCACCGTATAAAGATGTAAATAAAATAAATCTTACAAACCCAACGCGAGGAGCGATGCAATGAATGAAGCACAACGAGCGATTATCAAATCCACCGTGCTTGCTGCTGGAGTCTGGCGGGAAGCGTTGATTAACCATTTCTACAAAACCATGTTGGGTGAATACCCAGAAGTGCGCCCGCTGTTTAATCAAGCGCATCAACAGAGTGGTGCGCAACCGCGCGCGGCGCTGGCGCACAGTGTGCTGATGTATGCCAAACACATTGATAACTTGGGCGCATTAAGGATCTGCCTGCGCAGATCGTCCAATAGCGCTCTGTTGCTTTGCAGGTGCAAGCGGATCCAGTACCCTATTGTTGGTACTTGTTTGCTGCGCGCCATTCGTGAGAGTGCTGGGGCCTGAGATTGCCACGGAAGAAGTGTTGGCAGCATGGGCGACAGCGTATCAACAACTGGCGAATATTTTGATTGCGGCTGAGCGTGAAGTGTATGACCGTACGGCAGCTGCAGAGGGCGGCTGGCGTGAACGCGTTCAAAGTCGAAAAGAAAGTCGAAAGTGCGGAAGTCACTTCGTTTTATTTAACGCCTGCCGATGGCGGCAGGTTATTGCGCATTACCGGGGCAGTACATTGGTTTGCGTGTGTTGATCGAAGGCGAAGAGCAGCGCCGCAATTATTCACTGTCGGCACCCGCCAACGGACACAGCTTGCGTATCAGTGTGAAGCGCGGCGGCAAAGTCTCCAACTATTTGCATGATCAGGTACAAGTGGGTGACACCTTGCGCGTATTTCCACCGGCAGGACATTTCACGCTGCAAGACAGCAACAAACCCTTGGTGTTGATCAGCGGCGGTGTCGGTATCACACCCACTTTGCCGATGCTGGAAACTGCACTAGCGAGCCAGCGTCCAGTAATTTTTATTCACTGCGCCCGCGATCGCTCAGTTCATGCGTTTCGTGAAAGCATTGATCGCTTTACTGCCGAACACCCCCAACTCACGCGCTATTACTGCTATGACAATGCTGTGCCAGAAGACAAAGTGGATGCTGAAGGCTATTTAACCGAGCAGCATTTGGCTGAATGGCTGCCCGCTTCGCGCGATGTGGACGCTTACTTCCTCGGTCCGCGCCCTTTTATGCGCAACCTGAAGCGCTTGCTGAAACATTTGGGCGTACCTGACAAACAAGTGCGCTACGAATTTTTTGGTCCAGCGGAAGCGTTAGAAGGTTGAGAAGCCGTTGGCAACATTTCGGTGGCGCGTGCTGTACCATCGCCCACCCTAGGTGAAACGCCGAGGGGATTGCCGTCATGCAATTAACACGCTTTACCGATTACTGCCTGCGCGTGCTGATGTATCTCAGCCACAAACAGGAGCTCGCCACCATTGCAGAATTGGCGCAAGCCTACCGCGTGTCAGAAAACCATTTGATGAAAGTGGTGAACCATTTGGCGCGCAAGGAATACATCAGCACCGTGCGCGGTAAAGGTGGCGGTGTGCGATTGGCGCGGCCAGCCGTAGAGATCAACCTCGCCAATGTGATTGAAGACTGCGAAGTCACGCAGGGTGCTGTCGAATGTATGCGCGAGGAATATGACGGTAGTTGCCCGCTCACGCCGCGCTGCGAACTGCGGCGCGCACTTTATGGCGCGCAGCGTGCGTTCCTCGATCACTTGCGCCAGTTCACTCTGCAAGACCTTGCAGCCAACAGTGGCGTGCAGCGGGTGTTGTTGCAGGAGTCACATTAATCCATACCTTACGGGCGTAGTGTTTCCCGCAACACTTGCTCAGGCTACAATCCGCCTCCCCTGAGGAGCGCTGCAACGCAACGGTTTAGCCGATTGCGCCAGGCTCAGCTTTCACGGCTCTGCCGTCAAAACTGCGCTCGCTAAACCCGTACCGCGGTTGGCGAGTGCTACTGTTCAGTTGTGCTTACTCCACCGCGTTATTTTTCAAACCTTTGGAGAATGACGCATGTCAGCTAAAAAAACACCCGCTGCTAAAACAGCAACAGCTAAAACTAAACATGACTACAAAGTGGCCGACATTGCGCTCGCTGCTTGGGGTCGCAAAGAAATGGATATTGCCGAAACGGAAATGCCCGCGTTGATGGCATTGCGCGCGAAATATGGCAAGAAAAAACCCTTGAAGAACGCAAAAATTCTCGGCTGTATCCACATGACGATTCAAACCGCCGTGTTGATTGAAACGCTGGTGGAATTGGGTGCCGAAGTGCGCTGGTCCTCGTGCAATATTTTCTCGACGCAAGATCACGCGGCGGCTGCGATTGCCGCTGCCGGTATTCCGGTGTTCGCTTGGAAAGGTGAAACTGAGCAGGAATACGATTGGTGTATCGAGCAAACCATTTTGAAAGATGGCAAGCCGTGGGATGCCAACATGGTGTTGGATGACGGCGGCGACTTGACGCTGATGCTGCATCAAAAATATCCAAAAATGTTGGAAAAAATTCACGGTATCACCGAAGAAACCACCACAGGCGTACACCGCTTGCAAGAAATGTTGGCAAAAGGCGAATTGAAAGTGCCGGCAATCAATGTCAACGATTCTGTCACTAAATCGAAAAACGATAACAAATACGGCTGCCGCCATTCTTTGAATGATGCGATCAAGCGCGGCACCGATCATTTGCTCGCCGGCAAAAAAGCGCTGGTGCTCGGTTACGGTGATGTGGGCAAAGGTTCTGCGCAATCGCTGCGTCAGGAAGGCATGATTGTCAAAATCAGTGAGATCGATCCAATCTGCGCGATGCAAGCGTGCATGGACGGTTACGAAGTGGTGTCGCCGTACAAAAATGGCGAAAACACTGGCAAAGCGGACGGCGTAGACGCAGCCTTGCTCAGCTCATTGGATTTGGTGGTAACGGCGACCGGCAATGTTGATGTATGCGATAAACACATGCTCAAAGCACTGAAAAGCGGCGCGGTAGTGTGCAACATCGGTCACTTCGACAATGAAATCGACACCGCTTTCACGCGCAAAAATTGGCGTTGGGAAGAAGTGAAACCGCAAGTACATAAAATTTATCGCAGCAAAAAAGCGGATGATTTTTTGATTCTGTTGTCGGAAGGTCGCTTGGTGAATTTGGGCAATGCGACAGGTCACCCATCGCGCGTGATGGACGGCTCTTTCGCCAACCAAGTGTTAGCGCAAATGTATTTGTTTGAGCGCCGCTTTGCAGATTTGGAAAGTTCACTGAAAGCCAATCAAATCAGCGTCACGGTATTGCCGAAAAAATTGGACGAAGAAGTAGCAGCACACATGGTGCGCGGTTTTGGCGGCGTGATGACCAAGTTGACCAAGCAGCAGGCGAGCTACATCGGTGCTGCAGTGGAAGGCCCGTTCAAACCTGATAGCTACAAATACTAAAAGTAGCATTGCGATGCGCATCACGCGCTTGTGTGTTGAGCAACCGTTGGTGGCGGGCAGTGAATTGCTGCTGCCAGCGGACGCTGCGCACCATTTGAGTGTGGTGTTGCGCGCAAAAGTTGGGCAGGCTGTCATTTTATTTGATGGCGTAGGTAACGAAGCGCATGCGCACATCACAGAATGCACGCGCAAAGCTGTCACGGTACAAATTGAAAATGTTTCAGCGGTGAATCGTGAATCGCCTTTACATATTCATTTGGCGATAGGCGTTTCGCGCGGCGAACGCATGGATTTTGTTTTACAAAAAAGCACCGAGCTGGGTGTGAGCAGCATTACGCCGCTGTTGTGCGAGCGCACTGAAGTGCGTTTGAGCGATGAGCGCCGGCAGAAAAAACACGAGCAGTGGCAAAAAATTATTGTCAGTGCTTGCGAGCAGAGTGGCCGAACTTTTTTGCCAACTTTGCATGTGGCAAAAAATTTTAGTGCATGTTTAGCAGAAGACAACAGTGAACAACGGTTTGTGTTGCATCATCGCAGTGACAGCGCATTACCAGCGGTGCAAGAAAAACCGCGCAGTGTGTTGTTGTTAATCGGCCCCGAAGGCGGTTTGTCGGAGGATGAAATTGCTGTGGCATTAGCGGCGAATTGCCGCGCACTGACTTTTGGCCCTCGCGTGCTGCGTACCGAAACAGCACCCTTGGCGGCAATCAGTGTGTTGCAATATCAGTGGGGCGACTTTGCTTCACTGCCACAAACAATTTAATAACAGTTTTTGAGCAAAGGCAGCGAGCATGGCGTTTTACACAGCCTTAGATGAAAAAGAATTATTGGCGCTGTTGCGCGGCTATGGTGTGCAGGCTTTGTCGTCTTGCGTTGGTGCCAGCGATGGTATCGAAAACAGCACTTATTTTCTGCAAGCCGAAAAGCAACAATGGATTTTGACCATTTTTGAAGAAATCAGTGCAGAGGAATTGCCATTTTTTGTGCGCCTGATGGATTGGTTATTTGCAAAACAGTTGCCGGTAGCGCATGCCTTGGCCGATGCGAATGGCAAAACGCTGCACGCGTTGTCGGGCAAGCCGGCACTGTTGTTTCCGCGTTTATCGGGCAAACATCCGCGCAGCATGACAGTGGAACAGTGCCGCGCTATCGGCGATTTTCTCGGCCGCATGCACGCAGCCAGCCAGCATTATCCTGAACAGCGCGCCAATCATCGCGGCACAGAGTGGATGCGTGCAGCGCGTGAACGATTGGCTTCTTGTATCAATGCGGAACAAAAAGATTTATTGGATGCGCAAATTGCCAACGCGGTGCAGGTGCGGGTATTGAATCTGCCAACGGGTTTAATTCACGGCGATTTATTTCATGACAACGCATTGTATGAAGGTGATGCATTGTGCGGCGTGATTGATTTTTACAATGCCTGCACGGATGTGTTGGCGTTGGATTTAGCGATCGTGATTAACGATTGGTGCGTGTTACCGGATGGCGGCATTGAACAGGAACGCTACAGCGCCATTGTCTATGCGTATCAACAACATCGCGCATTGAACGAATTAGAAAAGACGCACTGGCAGGCAATTTTGCAATTGGCGGCATCGCGGTTCTGGGTATCGCGTTTGTTGTCAGAAAAATTGCCCGCGCGACCCGATATGGTGCACGCGCACAAACCATCAGCAGAATATTTTGCGCGTTTACAATTTCACGCCAGCCAGACGCTATCACTGTAAGCGGTTTACGCTGTTAAAAACTCGCGCGCATCGGTGATGTCGAGTTGCTCTGGCAGCAGAGCATCATGCGCGTATTTTTCCCACACGCGGCTGCGCACAAACAATTCGTAGAGATCAGGGTCGATGTGGTTGTCGTTGCGCATTTTTTTCAAAATGCCCAGCGCCATACTGATTTTCATCGGCTGTTTGTAAGGGCGATCGCGTGAAGTGAGTGCTTCAAAAATATCGGCAATCGCCATCATGCGCGCGGGCAGTGACATCTGTTCACGCTTCAAGCCACGCGGAAATCCAGTGCCGTCCATTTTTTCATGGTGGCCGCCAGCGTATTCCGGCACGCGGCGCAATTTTTTCGGAAACGGTAGTGATTCCAACATATCTATCGTCACCGCCATGTGATTGTTGATCACGCTGCGCTCTTCGCTGGTCAGCGTGCCGCGATCAATACACAGGTTGTAAACTTCTTCCTCAGTCAACATCGGTTGCGCTTGATTGCTCGCGTCCAACCATTGCAGTTGTGCAATTTGCTGCACGCGCGCTTTCGCTTCCGGCGCCATGAATTCGCCACCTTTATTAGCGGTAGTGATGAATTGTCTATCCGCTTCTAATTGTGCTAACTCCTCATCCAGTTGTGTTTGCAATACTGTTTGCTGCGCTGGGTCTGCAAGAACAGCTTGATAAAACGCGGTCATTTTTTGTTGGCGCAGTGCAGCAAAGCGCACATGAATGGTTTCTATGCCATCACGCATTAAATGCAATTTGGTGGCTTTATCTAACACAGAATCTGGCGTGGATAATTTGCCGCAATCGTGCAGCCACGCCGCGACGCGTAGTTCATACCAGTCGTCATCGTTGAGGGTGAAGTCGTGAAAGACGGTGTCGTCATCGTTGGCAGCTTGCGCAATCATTTCCATCAACACCGGCACTTTTTGGCAGTGCGCGGAAGTGTGTTGAGACTTGGCATCAATAGCTTGCGCGATACAGCGAATAAAGGCATCCAACAGATTTTTTAATTCTTGCACCAGAATTTGATTGGTGAGTGCAATGGCAGCATAAGAAGCGAGAGCATTGACCAACGATTCAGTGCGCTCAGAAAAGGAGACAATCGCACCAGTATGTGTATCGCATGCGTTAATTAGCTGTAAGACGCCAACGACATCATTCTCGTGATTGAGCAGCGGCACAGCGAGAAAAGAACGCGATTGATAACCGGTTTGTTGATCGAACGCGCGCGTGCCAGAAAAATCAAATTGCTGGTCACTATACGCATCAGCAATGTTGATCACTTTTCGTTGCAGTGCAGCACAGGTGGCAACATTGTGTAAATTTTCACTGCCATCTTCGTTGTACAGTGAAATGGGTGGTAATGTTACAGCACTGCCATTGCGCCCACCCATGTTGATATTGAGCGTATCGTTTAATACCAATGCAAATTCCAAGCGCGGTTGTTGCAAATCATCTTTCAACAAATACAGCGTGCCGCCGTCAGCGTGTGTGAGTAATTTTGCTTCGTGCAAAATGCGCTCAATTAACGCGCGGGTGTTGGGCTCTGCTGATAATTCGATCAATAAATCTTTTTGCTGTTCTGCCAGCATTTGATTGTCGAGTGCAATCGCCGCAAAAACAGATAACGCTTGCACGGCAGGTTCCAGCGCAGGCAAAAACTCTATCGTGTTGCCGGTTTCATCTTTGGCGTTAATCAACTGCATCACGCCGATAATACGGCCGTTGTCGCCGATTAAAGGCACAGAAAGAAAAGATTGTGAGCGATAACCGGTTTTTTGATCGAAGGCGCGTGTGCCAGAAAAATCAAAGCGCTGATCGCTGTAAGCATCGGCAACATTAATTAATGCGCGGTGATGGTAGGCGCAGGCAGCAATATTGCTTTTGTTGAGTGCGCGCGCATTGTTTTGTGTAATAAATAAAGATACGGCAGGAAGATTACTGCTTTTGCCTTGGTGGGTTTCCATACCGATACCGAGCGTGCGATTGCGCACAATGACAAAATCTAAATGGTCGTCATTGCCGTTGTTGTCTTGTCGTACGAGATAAAAAGTACCGCCATCGGCCTGCGTAATATCCATTGCTTCTGCAAGAATTATTTCGCAGAGGCGATAAACATTCTTTTCGGCAGCAATTTTTTGTGCAATTTGTAACAGGCGGCGATACAGCGAGATAGACATGTCGGAATGTGGCGTTGTGCTGGACATGACAAGAACCAAAGTGGTGAACGGCGAGTTCGTATTCTAGCAGTGTCGTTGTTGAGTCGAGGGTGTCTGATGCCCGTATACTGCCCGCTGGGCGGTATTCTTTTGATAGCACGATGCGTTTATTTTCACGGAAAAAATTACACGAAGTGCGCGCCATTATTGCGCTGGGTATTGTGTTGGCGCTGCTGATGGTGGGCGCACAATTCTCGACGGGTTACGCCAGACAATTATTGGATCGTCTCGATCTCATGTTGTACGACCTGCGCTTCAATGTGCTGCTGCCTTACAGCAAGCCCGCTCCTTCGGCACAACCCATTGTCATCATCGACATCGACGAGCGCAGCTTGAAGGAAGTGGGCCACTGGCCGTGGAGCAGAAAAGTGGTGGCCGAACTGGTTGATAAACTGGTGGCGGCGGGCGTGGTCAGCATCACCTTCGATGTGGTGTTCTCCGAGCCAGAAACCAATATGGCACAGGCATTGGCCGCCGCGCAGCCCGCCAGTACGCCGCTGGCGCAATCGCTAAAAGCCTTAGAGTCTGCGTTCGATTACGACAGCAAAATGGCGACCAGCATCGGTAAAACCGATGTGATTTTGGGTTACATCCTTCATCGCGGCGATTTCCGCACAGGCGTGATGCCAGAAAGTGGTATCGACATGGCTGCCGATGCCGTGATGCAAGCGCCGGTTGAGCGCATGGGTGGCTACACGGCGAGTATCCCGATATTGAAGGACGCAGCGCGCGGGCAAGGGTTTATTAACGGCGATCCTGACCCTGACGGCACGGTGCGTCGTGCGCCTTTGGTGTTGCGTTATGGCAATCAGTTGTATCCCAGTCTGGCCATGCAAACAGCCATGACTTACTTGCTGCTTGATATAGCGACGCCCAGTGTGATCGACGGCAATATCCAAGGCTTCACTTTGGGCGATAAACAAATCCACACTGATGCCAAAGGGCAGATGTTGGTGCCATATCGTGGCCGCCAAGGCAGCTTTCCCTATGTTCCTGCGGTGGACGTCTTGCAGGGTAAGGCGGATCCTAAATTGCTGTCTGGCAGCATCGCCATGGTGGGCACTTCAGCAATTGGCTTGGTGGATTTGCGAACCACGCCGGTGGGGGCGATGTATCCAGGCATTGAAACACAAGCCACTTTGGTGGATGCGCTGCTGCGTGGTGCTGCGCCGTACAAACCGGATTTTGCGGCGGGTGCTAATGCGGTGGCAATTTTCTTGCTGGGCTTATTGCTTGCTATTTTGCTGCCTTTTTTGGGGCCAGCGATGATGACTCTGCTCGGCACGCTGTCGATGACATTGCTGGTCGCAGGCAATGTGTGGCTGTGGCAGGAGCGCGGCTTAGATATGCCAGTTTCCGGCCCGTTGCTAACGGTAGCCGCGCTCTATGTCATCAACATTGCGTTTGGTTTTTTTACGAGTTCGCGGCAAAAAGAACAGATACATGGCATGTTTGGCCAGTATGTGGCGCCTGCGCATATTGATCGCTTATTGGGTGATCCGGCGGCGCTCAGTTTTGAAGGCGACAGTAAAAAAATGACGGTGTTGTTTTCGGATATTCGCAATTTTACCAATATGTCAGAAACACTGTCGGCAACGGATTTGAAAAATCTGCTCAATCGCTACTTTACGCCGATGACAGAAATTATTTTTGAGCAACAAGGTACGATTGATAAATATGTCGGCGATATGATCATGGCGTTTTGGGGCGCGCCTTTAGATGATCCGCAACACGAAAAACACGCAGTGCAAGCGGCAATGTTGATGCAAAAAAAACAAGCGGCATTGCGTGATGAATTCCAGAAGATTGGCTTGCCCGCTATTTTTACCGGCATTGGCGTCAACACGGGTTTTATGAATGTCGGCGACATGGGATCCACTTATCGCCGCGCTTACACCGTGTTGGGCGATGCAGTAAACCTTGGCTCGCGTTTAGAAAGTATTACCAAATTTTACGGTGCATCTATCTTAGTGAGTGAATCCACTTATGCAGCAACGCGCGACGATTTTGTCTGGCGCGAAGTGGATTACATGCAGGTAAAAGGCAAAAAAGAGCCGATTTATGTGTATGAGCCGTTAGCAATAAAGGCCGATGCCAGTGATGAGTTGTTGCGTCATGTGCAGCAGTACAGCGTAGCGCGTGCAGCGTACTTGGCGAAAGATTGGCAACAGGCACAGCAGTTATTTTCACAACTCAAAGAAGAAGCAAAAGATTTTCGCGCCCTGTGCAAAATTTACTTGCAGCGCATTGCCCAGTATCAGACAGAAGGGGTGGCGGAAGATTGGTGTGGCGTGTGGCAGCACACGGAAAAATAAAAAAGGCCGACAGAGTCGACCTTTTTTGCGCTGCTAACCTTGGTTAGCACTGGTACGGGTTTTGTTGGCAATGGCATTGCAGGTCATTCGGGCCACAAGCACTGCCGCTGTCGCTACTTCCCCCCGTTGGTGTACCTGGTGCTGCACCATCTCCCTGAATTTCTGGCGGCAGGTCATTGATGATGTTGATGACATCACCGCCCGCATCAATGCGCGCACCGTTATCGGTGGTTTCCCATGTTGCGCTGTCAGGAATGTTGGGCAGGATGCCGCGCAGGTAATCCAATACATCGGCTGGTGGTGTAGCAGGCTTGGTGGGTGCGCCCCCGGCGTTAATCACGGTACCCAAGCCAGGTTGCGTCAATACTTCGGTGCCGCCCGCCAAGCCATTCACGACCACTTGGCCGTTGCGCAGAATAACAATCGAGCTGCCGCCATCACGCACATACACATCAAACACCGTGCCGCGAATACCGAGCGTTGCTGTCGGTGTGTTCATCGAATAAGTGGACTTGGCGATTTGACCAGAAATCGTGCGCAGACCACCTTTAACCAGTGACAGCACCGCTTCGTCTTTCTTGTCGCCTTTGGCCGCTTGGCTGTAGGCCTTCACTTCAAACTCGGCATTGGCACCGAGGGCGATCATCGCACCGTCTTTCACGCGCATTTGCAACTGGCTTTCGTTGCCTGTGGTGATGCGGTCGCCGACATAAATATCCGAGCGGCGGCTCAGTGTGCGTGCTGCGTCACTGGCTTGCTGCGCGGAGGCTTGGCCGTTGGCGAGCAACACCACGCCAGCAGGCTGCGTGTTGGCGTTAACGACCAGAGCTGCACTTGCCAGCGCGAGTACGAAAGCAGAGAGGATGCCGTAGCGGTGGAATGGGTTTTTCATACTGATTTTCACAAGGGTCTCTCCCTAGGTTTCCATTAAAAGTCATAGCGTAAAGAACGCAGGTCTAATCGACGCCAATGCCAGGTTCGCAATACGGCTCGTTGGGGCTACAAGAGCTACCACCACCTCCGCCGCTACTTCCACTGCCACTTATGCTTCCAGGTGTGGCGGGAATAGCGCCGCTACCCTGAATTTCAGGCGGCAGGTCATTGATGATGTTGATGACATCACCGCCAGCATCAATGCGCGCGCCGTTATCGGTGGTTTCCCATGTCGCGCTGTCAGGAATGTTGGGCAGAATGCCGCGCAGGTAATCCAAGACATCGGCTGGTGGTGTGGCAGGTTTGGTGGGTGCGCCACCGGCGTTAATCACGGTACCCAAGCCAGGTTGCGTCAACACTTCAGTGCCGCCCGCCAAGCCATTCACGACCACTTGGCCGCTGCGCAGAATAACAATCGAGCTGCCGCCGTCGCGCACATAAACATCAAACACTGTGCCGCGAATACCTAGCGTGGCAGTGGGTGTGGACATGGAATAGCTGGACTTAGCGATCTGCCCTGAAATTGTGCGCAAACCCCTTTCACCAGTGACAGCACGGCTTCGTCTTTCTTGTCGCCTTTGGCCGCTTGGCTGTAGGCCTTCACTTCAAACTCGGCATTGGCACCGAGCACGATCATCGCGCCGTCTTTCATGCGCATTTGCAACTGGCTTTCGTTGCCCGTAGTGATGCGGTCGCCGACATAAATATCGGAACGGCGGCTCAAGGTGCGTGCCGCGTCGCTGGCTTGCTGTGCGGATGCTTGGCCATTGGCGAGCAATACCACGCCAGCGGGTTGCGTGTTGGCGTTTACCATCAATGCGGCGCCTGTAAGCGCGAGCAGCAGTACTGACAGAATGCCGTAGTGGTGTAATGGGGCTTTCATGTTAATTTTCATGAGAATTCCCCTCATGTTGATTAAAAGCTATAACGCAGGCCGGTTTGCAGACGGGTGCGCTCAAAGGAATAGTAATCTACATCGCTGTCGTTATCGCCGTAGACCAGCTCGGTGTGCACGCGCAACGGCTTGCTCAACTGCCAGTTCCAACCGACAGACAGTTGGTGGAAGTTGTCGTCACGCGTTTGCAGGAAGAAAGGATCCTCACCGCGTTGATGGGAATTTTGTACATAGGCGCGAGCGAACAACTGGTGACTAGTGCTGATGTCGTAACTGGCGTTGTAGTAGAGGCCTGTAAATAGGCGGGCATTGTTATTGCCGCGCGAATGGAGGGCATCTTCGCTGCCCAACATCACGCCGAGACTTTGTGCGAAAGCGCCATCTTGACGCTGAATAGCAAAGTTACCGAGGTATTGGTTGATGTCACGCAGACCGTCATCTGGGTATTTCACACGGTTGAGATGTAAGGCGCTGTAAAAGCTCCAGCTGCCGTAGTTATAGTGCGTCCAATCAACAGACAAACCGTAGAAGTTTTGAAAGTCTGAATCGCTGAGGCGGTAATCCTGCGCGGTGAAGGTGGCGCGCACTTGGTCTTTGCCCCACAGTTTGACTAAGCCAACGCTGCCACGGTAGGCATTGTTGTCGAAGCGGTCAGAGCTGAAGTTATTGCGTGCGGTATAGCGGCCGCGTGCCTCAAAGCCGGTGTCGGCGCTCAAAGGCTTGTAGTAGTCAACACCTGCTTGTACATAGTCATACATATCGGACTGTTTGTTCGCTTGCCTGTCCAGCAGGATGAACGGATCCGATGTCGCTGTTGCTGGGTCGAAAGCCGGATTGGCAATGCTGTTGGCTGAAGTGGCGGAATTGACATTGTTGTCGTGGCCGATACCGGCCTCAACAAAACCGTTAATCGTGCCGTTTCGTGCTTGCCCCATGCGCGCCAAGTAGTGGTTCACTTCACGCATGATGTAAGCGGGCGGCTCGCTAATTTTGACAGCATTCAACTGACGCAGGGCGCTGTGTTCATCACCCAATTGGTAGTAAGCCTTGCCCAGAGCCAGCCGTGCGCGCGTATGGGCGGGTTCTGCCATCACCACGCGCTCCAGTGCGAACTGTGCCTCGTTGTATTCGCCTTGGTCGTAAGCCAACAGACCGTACAGATAATCAAACTCGGGAACGGCTTCCCAATCGGCACGCATCTTCTGTGCGTGAGCCCAAGCTGCTGCTGGGCGAGTCATTTCACTGTGCAGTACGGCCAGCTCGTTGGCATCTACTGCCCAAGCGGTGCCGGAGGTCAAAGCCAGAGCCAATACGAGGGGTTTAGACATCTTTCCATGTGTGTGCTCACCTTTAAAAGGGCAAATAAAATAGGCTCTTAGTGCTGTGCGTTGCCAGCATCTAAAAACGCAGGTTTTTCACCGCCACCGTGTACCAACAAACTGCTGCCGCTGATGTAACTAGCTAGAGGTGATGCTAAAAAAGGCAGGCGTTGCCGATATCTTCCGGCGTTGCCAATCGGTTTAAAGGGACGGTTGCTGCCACTGCAGCAATGCCTTGCTCATCACCGTAATGCAGGTGTGCCTGCTCGGTGCGAATCATGCCACAGGTAACCGCTACAACGCGAACCCGAGAAGCCCACTCTACCGCCAGTGATCGAGTGAGATTGAGCAAACCCGCTTTCGCCGCACCGTAAGCTGCCGTGCCAGGAGAAGGGCGTTCGCCGGAGACACTGGCGATGTTGATAATCACGCCGCCTTCGGCTTGTTCTTGCATCACGCGATTCGCCGCTTGCGCAAAATTGAGCGGCGCCAATAAATTCAGCGCGATGATTTTTTCTGAGAAACGCGGACTGGCTGTCGCCGCGTCGGTGTGCGGCGCGCCACCGGCATTATTGATCAGCACATCCAATCTGCCGAACGAATTTTTCGCGTAATCAACCACATTTTTGATTTGTTCGACATCGCGCACATCGGCAGCGACGAAATGCGCACGATTGCCGCTCACTTCTGGCAGTGATTCCAGCTCGCTGCGGCTGCAAATCACGACTGTTGCACCTTGCGCTAAAAAGCAACGCGTGATGCCTAGCCCCACGCCTTTGCCGCCACCGGTGATGATGACGACTTTGTTTTTGAAAGTGCTGCCTGAGTGAGAAAAAATTTCAGTCATGGTTATTCGTTCCTAAATAAAAAAATTATTCGCCAGTAAAAATGGGTGTACGTTTTTCGAGAAAAGCGTGGATGCCTTCTTGCCCATCGTGACAGGTAGAAAGGTGCGAAATGGATTGCCCTTCCAATGCCATTTGCGCTTCAGGGCTGTTGCTGAAACTGGTGAGCAATAATTGCTTTACTGTGCCAATCGCTTGTGTTGCACCACTGGCCAGAGATTGCGCCAATGCACGCGCTTCTAGTTGCAATTGATCAGCGGGGCAGACACGAGAAATCATGCCCCACTCCAGTGCTTCTGCCGCTGTTAGTTTTCGATTGCCTATCATCAATTCTTGCGCGCGACGCAACCCAACTAAACGCGGCAAAAAATAACTCGCGCCGCCGTCTGGGCTGAGACCGGCTGCGGTGTACGCCATGGCAAATTTTGCATTGTCGGCGGCCAACACAAAATCGCCCGCCATCGCCAAACTAAAACCTGCGCCGACTGCCGCGCCGTTTACTGCGACAATCAAGGGTGCGCGCATATGCAGCAGCGCACTGACGGCAGCGTGTAAGTGATCGGTTAGTTGATGCAATTTCCCGCCGATAGCATCGCCAAAATCAGCAAAGGCTTTTAAGTCGCCGCCGCTAGAAAAAAATGCGCCTGCACCGGTCAAAATCACCGCGCGAATATCTTTATCTTGCGCGCATAGGTTGGCGACTGCTTGCAATTCTTCGCCCATTGTCATGTTCATACTGTTGGCAGAACTGGGGCGATTCAGTGTTATCGTCGCGATATGGCTTTCAATAGAAAAAAGTAAAGTAGAATAATTTTTCATAAAAATTTTCGTAAATAACTTGCTAATAAAGTGTTGAGAAAAAATCCCCCAGCGATCAATACAATCGAAGGGCCGACAGGGCTGTTGCTAAACCACGACAACAACAAACCGCCAATCACCGCGAGTGCTCCAATGACAGCGGCGGTGCACGCCATTTGCTCAGGCGAGCGCGCATAGCGTTGCGCAATCGCGGCTGGAATAATCAGAAGTGAAGTCATCAATAATACGCCGACCACTTTCATCGCCACGGCGACGACGAGTGCCATCATCATCATTAGCAGGGTGCGTGTGCGTGCGACAGCAATACCTTCGGCTTGTGCTAACTCTTCGTGTACGGTGATTGCAACCAAGGGCTGCCACAAACGCCATAACACAACACACAACACGATAATCAATGCGCCCAAACCCAACACTTCTTGTTGAGAGACCGCGAGCAAATCGCCAAACAGCAATGCATCCAAGTTGACGCGCAAATTGGGCAGTGTGGCGAGCAACACCAAACCGCCGGAGAGTAAAGTGTGCGACAAAATACCGAGCAGTGTGTCGGAAGAAAAACGCGATTGCTGCTGTAAGCCTGCTAATAAAACAGCGAGTGCAATACCGGCACCAATCACGGTAAGTGTGATTGGTAGTTGCAACCACAAACCGAGCGCCACACCGAGCAGCGCACTGTGCGCCAAACTTTCACCGAAATACGCCATGCGTTGCCACACCACGAAACAACCGAGCGGTCCGGCAATCAACGCGGTGCCGATACCGGCGAGCAGCGGCAACCACAACAACTCAATCATGCGCGCAACCTTGATGCACATTGCCGTGTACATCGTGATCGTGATCGTGACGATGCGTGTACACCGCGAGATCATCGGCAATGTGTTTGCCAAATAATTGCAAATACTCGGGATGCCGGCTGACATGCTCAGGTTTGCCTTGGCAGCAGATGTGACGATTCAAACAAATCACGGTGTCGGTGGCGGCCATCACCAAATGCAAATCGTGCGACACCAATAAAACACCGCAGTGATAACGCGCGCGTAAATCTGCAATCAAGCGATACAAATCTACTTGTCCGCACACATCTACACCTTGTGCGGGTTCGTCCAAAACCAGTAAATCGGGTTTGCGTAGCAGTGCGCGCGCCAATAAAACGCGTTGTAATTCGCCGCCCGATATTTGATGCAAGGATTGTTGCGCCAATGCTGCAACACCAGTTTCGTTCAACGCTTGTTGTATCTGTGCCGGTGTTGCGTTGGTTTGTTGCAAGAAGCGTTGCACCGTCATCGGCAGTAATGGATTGAGCGCCAATTTTTGTGGCATATAACCGATGCGTAAATCGCGGTGGCGGGTGATGCTGCCGCTGTTCGGCGCGATAAAACCGAGCAGTGTTTTTAACAGTGTGGTTTTACCTGCGCCATTGGGGCCGATGATGGTGACGATCTCGCCCGCGTGCAAATCCAACTGAATGTTGTCCAGCAGCAGACGATCATCCACACGCACGCAAACCTGCTGTGCCGACAACAACAACGCAGGCGATGGCCGTGTTTCAGTGGGGTGTGAGGGGGCGTGCGTGGACATGGCGCGATGCAGTGAACGAAAGGAGGCGATAATAACAAAATGCCTGAAATCCTGTGGCGCGAAAGGGGAATGCGATGAAGAAGATGTGCGGTTTGTGGCTGTGTTGCTTGGCGTTGATGTCGTCTGTGTGTGCTGCAGAACCGGTGGTATTGGCTACGGTGCAGCCTTTGGCGTGGATGGCGCAAGCCATTGCGCCAGCGGGTACACAGGTGCAAGTGTTGCTGCCGCCCACGGTGTCGCCGCACGAGTACCAATTGCGCCCTGCCGATGTCGCCAAAGTGCAGCACAGTGCGCTGTTGTTGTGGGTGGGACCGGCAATGGAGCCGTGGTTGGTGCAGTGGGCGAAACAACTGCCAGCGGAAAAAAATCTCGCGCTGCTGCCCAATGTATTGCACGAAGAATCGCATGATCATGATGAAGCATCACACAGTGTCGAGAGCGATCCGCATCTGTGGTTAGATCCTTTAGCCCTGCGCGCGCAAGCGCCGATGTTGGCAGAAAAATTGATCGCGATATTTCCGCAGCAAACCGATGAAATTCGTCAACGCCAACAACAATTTGAAAAAGACATGACGGCATTGGATGCAGAATTGTCTGCGCGTTTTGCATCCGTCGCCGCGCAGGGTTTTGTGGTGTATCACGACGGTTATCAGCGATTGGTGCAGCGTTATCACTTAAATCAACGCGCGGCTGCTTGGCAGCATGAAAGTATCGCCACCGGTGCACGCGATCGCGCCAAATTATTGCAGTTGCTCAACAGTGGCAGCGTGCGCTGTTTATTTTACGAACCAGAACACGGTGCGGATGTGGTGCAAAGCTGGTTGGGTAGTGCCGCAAAAACCGTGCGCATGGTGGAGATTGATCCACTGGGCGCATCCGCAAAAAATTATGCCGATTTTATGCGCGATTTAAGTCAAAAAATGGCGGCGTGTTTGGCCGGTAATTAAAAGTTGAATCGTTAAACACGAAACAAACCAGACAA